>DASSJP010000791.1:0-2045 GCA_035691165.1 Rubrobacter sp. | reverse complement strand
CGAACCTGCCCGAGGCCTCCGTCCTCGCCGGCTTCGACGTGACCGACCGCGACCTGATGCAGGACGCGGCCGAGACGATCCAGGCGATGGGGCCGCACGCGGTCCTGGTCAAGGGCGGCCACCTCCCGGGCGCGACCGGTTCCGACGACCTGTTCTTCGACGGTGACCGGATGGTGTGGGTCGCGGGGGAGTGGATCGAAACGGCGAACACGCACGGAACCGGCTGCACGCTGTCCTCGGCGATCGCCGCCCACCTGGCTCGTGGCGACGAGCTCCTGGCGGCGGTTCGGAAGGGGAAGGCGTTCGTCACCGAGGCGATCCGCGCCGCACTTCCGCTCGGGGGCGGGATCGGGCCAGTCGACCAGCTGTGGGGGATCGAGACGTAGAGGGACTGGGGCAGGCTCGCCTCCCGGCGAGATCCGATCCTGCGACGTCTAAACCGCGCGCTGGACCTTGCCGGCCTTGAGGCAGCTCGTGCACACGTGGAGGCGCTTGGGCGTGCCGTTCACGAGGGCGCGGACCCGCTGCACGTTGGGGTCCCACCGCTTGGGGGAGCGGCGGTGCGAGTGGGAGACCTGCATGCCGAAGAACGGCTTCTTCCCGCAGATGTCGCAGACGGCGGCCATGGCCCACCGAGGGTAGCAGAGGAGGCGTGTGGGCCGGCTCCCGGACTTGCCCGGATCTCGTAACCGGACGATAGTTGCGGCGTCGTCAGCGAGGGGAGGAAGCATGGACGACGAGGAGGGGGTCTTCGGGTACGTCTTCATCGATGCCGCGGACCCCGGCAGGAACGTCCGGGGGCTGGTCGACAAGCTCAGCGGTGTGAATCGTTCCGACGTCCGCGTATGGTTCGCGTCGGATGTCGCGGGTGCCTACGAGGGATTCGCCGTGGTGCAGGCACGGGAGCTCAGACACCTCCAGGACTTCCTGCAGGAGCAGGAGCTGTGGGCGGATCAGAAGAAGACACAGATCGAGAAGCGCGGTGGCCCCGTCCCAGCCAAGCGGGATGGTTGCGAGATGCTCGCGATCGTTCGCATCCAAACCAAGCGCGGGGCCGCGCAGAGCGTGTACGACGCGTTGCTGAAGCTGGTCCAGGCCGACATGGCGGAGCACGGAGAGGACCGGAACTATCACGGCGTATCCCTGGTGTTCGGGAGCTTCGACATCCTCCTGACGCTCAACGCCGCGGATATGGATACCTTGACTGATCTCGCTCTCGGTCTCCAGGAACTCACGGACGACGATGGGCCACTGCGGATCGCTCGAACGGAGACCTCGTTCGCGGACTGCAGGTATCTGGAGGCGCGCCGAAGTCAGCCACCCAGCTGATCGAGAACCTCTGTCGCTCTCTGCTCCCAAAGCCGACTTGCCTTCCGCTGGAAACGCTCGAGCGCACCCTGTGCCGCGATCGCCGCGTCTGCGTCGCGGCCGGCCTGCCTGAACACGTCCGCGCTCGCGAGCAAGACGGTTCCGTGCAGGTACAGGAAGTCCGTTCCACGGACGAGCCCCTCTGCTTCGAGCGAAAGCTCCTCGGCCTCCGCGAAGGAACCGCGAGCGGCCAACACCCGGGCGCGTAGACTCCGAGACTCGATCTGCGGCTCCAGGTCGTCCGGAGCCATGACACCGAGGACTTCCTCGATCAACGCGTCCGCCTCCTCCAGGCGGCCGAGGTCGAAGACGACCTTCGCGAGTTCCTGTGCGGTGAGCGCTGCCTCCTCACGCTCGCCGTGCAGTCTGAAGAGGTCGTATGCCTCGCGGATCTCGGTCTCGGCGCTCGTCACATCCCCACGCCACCACGCGACAAGCCCCGAGGCGATCCCGGCAGCCGCCAGCCAACGCCTGAGACCGAGTTCGCGGAAGATGTCCCGCGCGCCGGACGCGTGATCGATGGCCTCTTCGAAACGACCGAGCATCCCGAGAAGGATCGACAGGTCGAGCCGCGCCGATGCCTGGACTCGAGGGCGCTCAACGAATGAGTCGATGAGGCCCTCCATGCGCACAACCGCTTGGTCGCAAGGGGTCGGTCCAAGTACCAATGCGCGGCC
>DASSJP010000790.1:0-5164 GCA_035691165.1 Rubrobacter sp. | reverse complement strand
CATTAGGGAAGTGACGGACGGCGCTCGAACCCGCGACCTTCGGAGCCACAACTTAAAGGCACGCAACATGCAAAGCCCCTTGTTCAGGATGGCACACAGTCCACCCGGTGCCCCGAACGCCCATACATTAATGTTAGCCAGGTAATACGACCTGAGCCATACTCAAGTGGTCGCCTGGCAGATACGTCCCTCGCCCCTCAACCAGGCCCTAATGCACGCCACGTCGTTCTCCGTCATGATTCCTGTGCCGTTACCCATCAAACCGTGATAATTGGGGTCGTGGCAACGCACGCCGCCATACTGGTCCACCGCCGTGAGGCAACTGTGGCACATCTCGTGCGGTAGCACCGCGAAGAACGGTGGACCTAGCCTCTCGGATGCTATCAGTATCTGGTCCTTGCGGTCGTTGCCAGGGAAGGTTCGCGTACAGCCGATGCCGCCACAAACGTCGCTCTTTCGTGCGTACGTGATAATCGTCTTTGCCTGGAGCGGGTTGTCAACGTAGTGCATGCGGATTCCGGCGCGGGCGAACCAGTTGCTGGCCTCCAGGACGCTCCTGACCCATTCCTTGACCTTCTGGCGGCTATGGTTGTGGTGCTCCAGGGCCGCCGTGTATGTCCACTCGTACTTGTGGGTCATCGTGATGCCATCAGGCGTGAGGAATCTGCCGGTCTTTTGAGGGACGTCCAGGTGACCCTGCAACTTGAACCGCATCGGGTTGGAGGCGGCCATGGCGCGGATCTCCGTCGCCTCCGCCTCGACAGGGTCGTCGTCCGTAGAGACGCCACCGAACACCGACCCTACGTCATACTCGCAGGTGGGCTCGACATCCAGAATGTCGGTGTAAACTTCTATCTCGCTCACAGTCATCACCTCCGGTAATCGCAGGAAACGGTCAACCAATCCGAACTAACGCCTCGGCTCATTTGTCGGGTGGGCACCGTATCGTGGGAGTTCGTGACGATACACGATCTCGTCTCGGTCCAACGTCACCTTGGTCCGTATCTCTAAACCCCACGGTAATGAAGGGTACTGGTCAGAATGAATCTCCGATGAATCGGCCCCCCAACACCACCGGAAAGGCCAGAACCCTTCATCCGCGCCCCAACCGCGAACCGGCGTGCCTCGGTGACCTCACACTCACCCGGAAATAGCCCGGCCCCACCCACATTCATTTGAGGATGGCCTATGTATCGGATCTCCCACTGCCTTTGCCGGTGTAAGCAGTGGCGTACTACCTCTATCCTTCTGCAAGTGCGGCGACGAGCTCGCGGCAGAAGGCAGGGATATCGGGGACGACGCGGCCCCAGACAAGGTTTCCCTCTCTAAAAGCCGGCTTGTCTACCCAGGTGGCACCGGCGTTCTCGAGGTCGTCCTTGATCCCGAGCGACCCCGTCGCGCTGACCCCTTCGACTATGCCCGCCGAGATCGCAACCAGCCCTCCGTGGCAGATGATTCCGACCGGTTTGTTCCTGTCGTGGACATTCTTGACGAGATCCGTTATCCCAGGATAACGTCGCAGCTTGTCGGGGGCCCAGCCGCCGGGGACCACAATGCCGTCAAGCTCCGATGCGTCAACGCCGTCGGCGGTCGTGTCGGCCTGTGCCACCAGGGCGTTCTTGCCGCTTACGGGCTCGGTGTCCGGTCCGACGGTGACGACCTCAGCCCCCTCCTCCTGCAGACGCATCACAGTGACCCAGTACTCCAGGTCCTCGAATCCTTCCGCTACCAGAACCGCGATCTTCTTCCCTTCTAGCCTCACAGGTACTCCTCTCGTATGTTTGTCAACTGCCTTGGATCGCCTCCAAAAGCTCGTCCACCTCGCGCCTCGCCTCCTCGCCGCCGAGCTCCAGAGCACGTGCAAGCTCCGGCACTGCGTCGGCCCCCCGACCGGACCGGAGGAGCCGGTCCGCCGCCTCCAGGTGCGTCCGAAAGCCGTTCTCCTCGATGTCCCCATCTGGAACGTCCTCCCCGCGAACCAGGGCGAGCAGCTCCTCCCCGTAGCGGGCGGCGCGGCGGAGGCCGATGCCCTTTATTGCCCCGAGCTCGTGGATGGTGCGGGGTTTGCGGATGGAGATCTCCTCAAGGTGCGAGTTGTGGAGGACGACGTAAGCAGGGACCCTTTGTTTCTTGGCCTGTTCTCCCCTCCAGCTCCTAAGCCGCTCGAAGAGCGCCGCGTCAGCCGGACCTCTCTCCGACAGTTCGGCGAACGCAGAGACTAGGGGCGTCCCTTCGGGCACGTCCGTTCGTGGCCGGGTGGTCCTTACCAGTTCTTCCGTCTCCCCGAGGCAGACGTCGCACCCAGCACAGGGGACGACCTCCTCCATGTCGCCGAAGTGCCTGAGGAGGCGCTCGCGGCGGCAGGTCCGCAGGTTCGCGAACGACTCTACGTCCCGGATCTGGGCGTAGGACGTGTTCGCCCGGTTCTTCAGCCTGCCTGCGATGTTCCGGCGGTTCTCGTCGTCCAGCGACGAGGTCCTGAGCCTCACGTCCACCAGGGAACCGCGGGGGATGACCTCCACCACACCGTCGACCATCATCCTGTAGATGGCGCCCTGGACCACGGCAGGACGCAATCCAGCCCGGCGCGAAAGTTCGGGCAGCCCGACGGAACCCGAGCCGGGAAGCGCTGCGTGTACCGCCGCCACCTCCTCGCGCAGACCCTTCGGCTCCTCTTCGATACCGCGTACCTCGACCTCCGCCCAGAGGTCGTATCCGCGGGAGATCAGACCCGACTCCTCGAGGCTCCCCATCACGATGCCTGCGGACTCGGCATCCACCCCGCCGAGCGCGGAGAGAGAACCCGGCGGCACGTTGACCCTCCCCCCGACCTCCACCCCGGCGAGCGCACGGAAGAAAGAAGACACCTCCCGTTCGCCGGCAGCGCCGAGCGTGACCAGTCGTTTGCGACGGCCCAGATCCGCGCCCCGATAGAGCACGACGCACTCGGCGCTTTCCCCGTCTCTGCCCGCGCGCCCCGACTCCTGGATATAGGCGGGGAGACTCCCGGGGACGCTAGAATGGATGACGAAGCGGACGTTCGGCTTGTCCACGCCCATCCCGAAGGCGATGGTCGCCACTACTACTCCGATCTCATCGGTCATGAAACGTTCCTGCACGCCGGCCCTCTCGACGCTGCCCATCCCAGCATGGTACGCGGCGGCATCGACCCCTGAACGGCGCAGGTCCGCAGCCAGTTCTTCACACTCCTTGCGCGTCGTGGCGTAGACGATACCGGGCGGCGGAAAGCTGCGGATGATGTCCAGTATGCGGGGTAGCTTGTCCTTCTTCTCCTTCGCGGGGACCACCCTGTAGGTCAGGTTCGGGCGGTTGAAGCTCGTAACTACGACCTCGGGCGAGCGCATCTTCAGGGAGCGCAGGATGTCCTGGCGCACACGGGGGGTCGCCGTTGCTGTCAGGGCGAGGACGGGCGGGTTCCCCAGATCTCTCACGGCGCGCGGCAGGAACAGGTAATCGGGGCGGAAGTTGTGGCCCCATTCGGAGATGCAGTGGGCCTCGTCAACGACGAAGAGGCCGACACCCGCGCGTCGCAGCGCAAGGACGAACTCGAGGGAGCGGAGCCGCTCCGGGGCGACGTACAGCATCTTCACTTCGCCTGTTCGCACCCTGCGCTCGACCTCCCAGCGCTCCTCCGGTGAGAGCCCCGAGTGGAGCGTGGCAGCGTCCGTGACAGCGCTCTGAAGCAGGGAGTCAACCTGGTCCTTCATAAGAGAGATCAGGGGCGAGACGATCACCGTCAGGCTCTCCTGCATCAGCGCGGGCACCTGGTAGCACAGGCTCTTGCCGCCTCCCGTCGGCATCACGGCCAGGGTGTCCCTGCCTTCGAGGACGGCCCGGATCACTTCCTCCTGGCCGGGCTTGAACGAATCGAAGCCGAAGATCTCCTTGAGGACGTTGAGAGGCACGCAGATAAATATAAGGCCTCATCTCTACTTACACAAAGGGAGGATGCCAGGCTAGGGTTTGTTCCTCTTGCTCCTGTCAGGGGCGAACCTGGGAATAGGTTTGAGGCCCTGTATCTGGCCGGGAGGACGGTCGCCGCGGTCCTGAGGCTCCTCTTCCTGGGGCTGGCTCTCCTCGACGGCGTCGAGGAGGTCGTCGAGGGCGCGTCTTATCTCCAGGCACGCCCTGCTGTAGGCGAACTTGAACGCGAGAGCCGGCGCCGCGAGCATGGGTATGACGCCGAGGAGAAAGAGCGGGCTCTGCATACCAGCGAGAATGAAGAGGACGCCGAGAGTGGCACCGAGGATGCCGGCGAGCGAGAGGTATTCCGCACGCTGGTTCGAGAGATCCGCCGTCAGGTTCGCCTCGCATCGCTCTTCTTCGACGCCTTCGACGCGTAGCTCGACTATCCTGGCTTTGAGAAGGGTGCGGCGTCCCGAGAAGTCGAGCGTCCGGCGCACGACCCCGAGCTCGTCGCCCGAGTCCCACAGCGAGCCGACCTCCGTCTTGCGCCGTAGCTTGAGACCCTGTTCGAGTCGCAGCAGTCCTTCGAGGTGCTCGCGGGTCCTCTCTGCGGGGCGCTCTACCTCGCGCACGGCGCGCAGGCGTGCCGGCCCGTAGACCTTCCTGGCGAAAGAGTGGGGCTCGGCCGTCTTCTCCGATACCATGTCCCACATCGCGCGGCGCACGTCCTGTTCAGGTATGCCTGCGGCAGCGGCCACCTGTACCAGGACCTCCGGGGAGACTGACGGGGCGTCGTAGGGGCTGCGCGTCCACCTGCGAGAGTTCAATTCCGAGGCGCGGCGCAGGATCATCTCGACCTCGGCCGGCCTCAGGCGCTTGTCCTTACTACCCTCCATATGGGGCGTGATTCTACAGCTTTTAGAGTCTTTGATCTCGCTTCGAAGTGATCGACAGGATCCTGGGCGTGTCCTTCAGATAGGACCAACCGGAGAGCACCGTGAGAAACACGGCGACGAGCATCACCCACCACCCGATCTGGGACACGAGTCCCTGCCAGCCGCTGGCCCCCGGCTGGCCCAAGAGCAGTATGAAAACGGCCAGGCTCTGGGCGTTCATCTTCGCCTTGCCCCACTTGTTCGCGGCGATGACCTCCCCCGCCTCGAGGGCGACCATCCTGAGTCCCGTCACGGCGAACTCCCGGATGACCATGACCGCAGCCATCCACACGGCCATCGAG
>DASSJP010000789.1:0-4203 GCA_035691165.1 Rubrobacter sp. | reverse complement strand
GAAACAGCACACTCACGGGACAAAGAAGTTCATCACATAGAGCACAGAGCGGTCCTTGATGACTTTAGCGACGGACCCTTCTCGTACCGACGGCCCTCTGTCTGGGTGCGCACGAGCGACTTTATTCTGCTGTTCAGGTGCGCTATGACGTTACGAGGTCATCAGGTGTAGCCGAATCTGCGAACATCCGCAGACGTCTCGACCTCCGCTCCCCATAATCGTCAGGGCCGATGACGAGACAGATACCTCGGAATGCAGAGACCCTTGGGGCGCCCACCGGCGCCGTGTTCGATCCCACAACGACTGTGCGCTAACGTTGCCCGATCAACACGAAGGGTGCCCAGTAATAAGGATGCGAGCACTTCTCTCTGAGCGCGAGCTGGGCGTTGCGCAGAGCCGCTGCCCGATCAATACCGTTATGTAACTGGGCATACCACATTTCCATTAGCCACGATGTCGTTTCGTCTTGCACGAGCCATAGGCTGGCGACGAGCGTCGCGGCGCCAGCCCCGAGAAAACCCCGCACCAGACCGACGAGCTCGTCGCCAGCGAGTACCTGGTTACGTGCTGACTCGCAGGCGCTCAAGGTAACAAGGGCGCCGCCAAGATCCAGTTGAAGCACGTCAGCGGCCGTCAGCCAACCATCGTGTAGTTTGAGCGCCGAGAACATGGGGTTATCAGCCCGGAACATGCCGTGGCAGGCCAGATGCAAGACGCCGCTCCCCGGCGCCTTCTCCCGCAGAGCACCCAGGGTCGCCTGCTCGTCGGTGAGCACCTCGGCACCACTAAGATGCGAAGCTACGGCGCGAGCCTCATCCGCCACGTTCGGTATCAGGGGATCGGTGACGCTCAATGCCAGGACTTTTCCCAAGTCCCGTGAAGTCCGTTTCTGGCAGAGCGAGAAGACCGTTGCGCTGGGAGCGTATGAAACCTCGAACCGGTCAATGAGGTATGCTTCCCCGTCGAAGAGGCCGTGGAAGGGCACCTGGTGGAGAAGGCCGTGGGGTACGATGGCGATTTTGCCCGGGCCACCAGGTCCCGCGGAAGTCGCACTCGCGGCTTCGTCCAGGAGTGGCTCGAGCGGCGCGACCAGCTCACCATAGAGCGAAGCCAGCACCTTTTGTGTGAGCCTGGCAAGGAAGTCCTTGTGCTGCTCCACGAATTCCTGGCCTACTCCCATACGATCCCATTGCACGTCAAGCTGCCGCAGGAGCCGTGCCACAGTCGTGACCGAGCCACAATCTCGCACGATCCGTACGCGGTTCTGCACGCAGACGAACGCAACGATCTCGTCGCCAACGATATGGTAGGCCAATAACGTTACGTCGGCTGGTAGGTCCTCCCAGATAACCGATGATGTGGTGGGCGCGAACGGGTCTGAGCTTGTGGGGATGGCTCGCAGACGCAGCTGGCTGATCTCCCTTTCCAACTCGACGGTCCGTCCGCGCAGGTCGGGGAGGGGCATACCGGGTGCACTGTCACCGGTTCCGAGCAACTGATTGTAAGTCGCGTTGAGATCCGCTTGCAGCTCCTGTATCCGTTCATGCAGGGCATCATCAGTGGGATGCACTGTTTCTCTCGCGACGCCCGTGAGCAAGTCAACCAGAGCCCGAGATTTGGCACGTTCGGCTACGGCGAACACGCCGTGCGGGTTGCTTTCGGCCCACCTGGACAGGTGCAGTTTCAACAACTCTTCGTAGGCGCCGATCTTGTCAAGTAGGAAGGAGGCACGCATAGACTCGTGGGTGACGGTGCCTCGCAGGCGTTCGATCTCCTCTATCGCGGCCTCGAGCACCACCCGCGCCTCTTCGTCGTTGCCCTGCAACCGTCTCGAACGGCCGAGTCGCTCGTTGAGCCTGTAGCGCAACTGTGGAAGCGCCATGCGTTCTGCCAACCGGCGCGCCGCCATCAGGTGCGGCTCGGCTTCGGCTACATCCGGGAGTAGCAGGTCGACCAAACGCAGGTGTGCGTAGACGCGTTGTACCGACCAATCTTTCTCAATAACAAGGTTCAATGCTCGACGCGCATTTGACACAGAAGCATCAAAATTCCCACGGGCCTCCTGCACAAGCGACTGATCCAGTACGACGCCCGAGAGCAGTGGCGAGTTGCCGGCCACTGCGAAGAGCGCAGCGGCTTCGGCCAGCGCCTGCTCGGCCTCTTCGAGGTTCGACATAGCGGTCAATGCCACTCCCAAGCCCCACAGTGCCCGTGCGCGATCGTGCGCCATTCCGGCCTTGCGTAGCAGGGAGTTGGCCTTCTGGTATGACGCCAACGCCTCGGGGTACAGGTTCAGATCCAGGTAAGCATTGGCTGTATCTAGCATGAGTAAGCTCTTATCCGCGAGCGCGTCCAGGGAATCGTACAGCTGGCGCGCCTGCTCGAACGCGGTGAGGCTGGGCCGGTAGTTTGCCAGTTGCCGGTTGGCTTCCCCGATGTTGCAGAGAGCCTTCGCGTAAGAGAGGGTAAGCCCGGCGTCGATAAAGACGTGCGCTGCGGCCTCGTGTGCCGCCAGCGCCTCGTTACCCCGACCAAGGTAGAGGAGTATGGCGCCTCGGTTATCGAGGATCTCCCCGACGCGTTCGGCCTCGCCGAGCGCTCCGTAGCGTTCCTCTGCGACGGCGTAGGCATCGAGAGCTTCTTCGTAGCGGCCCATGTATTCGTAGCAACCACCACGATTCTGATGCACGAGCGCGGTCAGCATATCGGACTCCTGGCGCGTTGTGGTCACCTTGAGTTCGCCATCGCCGTCGAGAGTATCGAGGACAATCTGACCAGCGTCGAGAGCCTCCTGATAGAGTCCCAACTCGAGTAACACGGCCATACGACCCACGTGGGTGCGCACGGCCTTTAGAGTCTCGCCACAGGCTACGTACCCTTGGTAAGCCTCCCTCGCCATGCGTAGTGCCGCGTCGAACTCGCCTTTTGCGAAGTGCGTCTGTAGGCGAATGTAGGCCGAGCGGGCCGCCGCCGCGGGCAGGCCTGCGACCTTCGCCCCGTTCGCGCACAGGTCTGCCAGCCGATGCGCCTTGTCGGGATCACTGTGCATCAATCGGCCGGCAACGTCCAGTATTCGGTCTAAGCCTTTCGCGTTGAGCAGGTTCGCGGTACGCAAGAAGTCCAGCCCTTGCTGAGGCGCCGGCTGACTAAGCAACTGCTCGACGAGTCCGGAGGAGAGCTTACTGTCGGGAACCGCGGTCAAGTCCTACGTGCTAAGGGTGACGGGCGCAATCGATATTTCGACCCGGTCTGTGCTCAGGACTAGTTCGTACGTACCCGGCGGTAGGAGCCGGAAGCCGAAGCCGCCCAACTCATCGGTGACAGTCAAGGCGAATTCGGTCTCGTTCTGCAGCAGTTGGACGCTGAAGAGCTCCAACTCCTCGTCTTCCCGAGGAAGCACCTGACCGTCGAGATCGAGGTTCTTGCCGGATTCGCGCGGCAGAAGGTTCAGGGCGACGTCGAACTCATCCGCTGAATAGATGAGCTGCCTGCGCGACCGTTGGGCGCCAACGGCTCTTAGTCCCAAGGCCGGTTGTATATCGCTATCGAAGGCCAGCCCCGCGAGCACACGCTTCAAGACGCCAGGCGTCCGCTGGTTCTTCGCGTGAGCCTCGAAGCGGGCTACTAAGGAGTCCCCTACTTCTTTGGGAGGCGACTCCAGGACGGCGTTATCCGTCGCATTGAAGAACTTGCGGAGCCAGGCGACGTCGGCGAGGGTACTGCTGTCGGCTCTTGCTACTTCCTCTTCGACGGCCCGCGCCTCATCTTCGGGCAGGCGTCCTTCCACCCAGTCGACTAGGCGGGAGAAACTCATCTGGTTATCAGTACCTGGCATTCTGACTCAATTTTCGGGAAGACCACACGCTACCGCCTACGCTTTCGTTCTATATAACAGATGCTTCCGGAATCGGCAGAAAATACACCAACGTGCTCCGCCGATGACCAATCACACGACATGCTGCGGTGACCGTCTGACACTACTCACCCAGCACCCGCCTCAACCGCTTTAGGCAGCGGATTCGAGTAGGGCCGATGCTGCCGATGGCCATGCCTAGACGTCCGGCGACCTGGGCATAGGAAGGTTGCTCCGGATCCAAATAGAGCGCGGAGAGAAGGTTCTTGCAAGGCTCGCCGACCAGCAATAAACCATGGTCTAACCACTCGCTAAGTTCCCATTGCTCCACATTTTCGGTGTCTCCGCTT
>DASSJP010000788.1:0-5272 GCA_035691165.1 Rubrobacter sp. | reverse complement strand
GGCGGGTTACGCGACTCAGCGTTTGCTGCGGGCGCGCCTTCCCGTGGGCCGTACCGGGTGCCTTCGCTGCCGAGCGTCTCGGGACCATCGGCCCATACGGACCGGGACGAGTATCCCGGGGACGGCTACGAACCACTCGGTAGCGTTGAATCGAGGAGGTGGTTCAGATGGCCACTACGCTCAAGATGTCTGAGTACCAGGACGCCGAGCGGGTGCTGGCGCACGAGGAGGGGCGTCGCGGCTTCATCATCCACACGCTCATCACGCTGGTCGTGTGGGCGATCGTGATCCCGATCAACGTGTTCCTAGCGGATGAGTTCCCGTGGTCGGCGTTCATCGTCGTGGGGATGTCGATCGGTCTGGCGGTTCACTACATGTTCGGCGCGCGCCGGGTCGATCGGTTGCTCAGTACGCATCAACGGGCGGTCGAGAGCTTGGCGACCGAGCGGCACGCCGCATAGGCCCTTGCTCCGTAATCGCTGGCTCTGGCGAGGATGAAGGGCCGGCTCCAGGAGGTCCGCCGGCCACGAGGAGGTGTCGAACCATGCCACCGCACTGCGATTCCTTGGATGGACCTGTCGTGAGAGCTGCCATGAAGGCCCTCGACGATGGAGACGTGGACCTCGTCCTTCCATTCGTCAAGATGGACGGCGAGGATGAGATCCGCACCGCATTCCTACGGTGTATGGCGGCACGAGCCGCCGGCCCGGAGGCACGCGAGGTTGCCGACCTGTACTTCTTCGAGACCACGGTGCGGGTCCATCGGCGCGGAGAGAACGCCCCGTACACCGGGCTCAAGCCAGCGGGGCTCGACGTCGGACCCGTCATCCCTGTAGCGGAGCGAGCAATCGAATCGGGCGACCCGGAGGACCTCGTTCGGCTGCTCTCCGACGTCGTCCATGACGAGATCAAGCGCCGCCTGGATCACGTCCTGGCCCTGCGGCCCGCCCCCGGCGCGAACGTGGCCGAGGTCAGAGCGCACGTCGAGGCCATGCTCGGGTTGCAGGTGTGGTCCAACACGGTCTTCAGGACGCTCCAGGGCGATCCGCACTCTCAGTCCGGAAGACACGAGGACTGACAAACGGTCGTCGGCGGTGAGGCCACCACACCAATCAACTCGCCGATGAAGATTCATCGGACCCGATTCTCGTTGCCGATGCTTCCAGGAGGTCGAGCTTCTGATCGACTGCGAGGAGGATCGGGTGCTCCGCGCTGTGCTTGCCGGCATGTTGCGGGAGGGACAGAGTCTCCCCAGGCCATTGGCGCACCAGGAGCCGGCGTCGTCTTGACGGGCCGAGCAAGGCCCTACTACCTTCAAGCTGGCGCGCCATGGTCAGACGTGAAGAGACGCAGAAGATCCAGCTGCTCGACGTTGAACGCCGGCTCGAGCGGGTTGAGCGACTGCTGCGCGCAGCCGCGGACGAAGCGAGAGGTGCGCGCATCGATCTCGGACACAAGAGTGGGCCGGGTGAACGCTGGGCGAGAATGATGTTCGCCGTTCTGGATGAGGTCGACCGCCTAGGCGGCGAGGTATCGCGAAGGCGATTCCTACAGATCGGCGAGAAGCACGGCTACAACCACCGCGGGATGGCCGGCTTCTACCACCAGCTCGTTGAACCGATTCCCGACTACAAGACGCGGCTCACCGCAGGCGGGCGAGAGCGGCTGCGAACCCTACGCGAGCGTTACGGAGAGGGAGCGGATCCTTCGTAAGCGTGACGCCTACACACCACCTGCATGACGTAGGCCAGATCGGCTGTCACATTGCCGTTGACGCTCTCGAGCGCAGTCGGGGCGCAAGGCTTCAGTACCTTCACGCCCGCGTCCCAGCCGTCGGCAATCCGCGGCGCAAGATCTCGGCGAGGACGACGGCGTCGTTGTGCTCGGCGTCCCGGGCGGAGTAGACGAGGGTGAGCGTGCCGTTGCGGGCCCGCCGCCGCAGCTCTGTGAGTCGCGGGCGTTGGCTCCGAAGCTCCTCGATGTAGCGCCGACGAAACTCTTCGAAGCGACCCGGCTCGTGCCCGAACCACTGCCGAAGCTTTGTGCTCGGCGGTAGATTCCGCTCCCACTCATCGAGCTTGGCTCGCTCGCGCGAAACGCCACGCGGCCAGAGGCGGTCGATCAGGACCCGGTAACCGTCCGAGGACACTGCCGGGTCGTAGGCGCGTTTCAGTCGGATGTCCACTGCGGTCTCCTCGCGGCGGGCATCATCGCGGTCACTTCATCCGACCAGCCGGTCGCGTGTCCACGACCATCAACCTCCGGCGCTCGCCCGACCTGTTCGCGGATGGGACATCGACTCGATAATGGTCGACCATGCCAAAGGGGTCGAACGCAGCCGCGTACCGCCTGGTTCATAAGATACATGCATGAACGCAACAGCGATGCTCGTGGCTGTGGTACTCGGCTGGGTAAGCATCGGAATCCTTGCCGGCTTTTTGATGGCGCGACAGGGTCACTCGTGGTTTGGCTGGACTTTCCTCGGCGCTGTGCTCGGACCAATTGTCGTTCCGATTGTCATCTCCGAGCTTCGCCGCTACGGAGGTGTTCCGGGGCATGTCCTGACGGCTGGGTCGCCTGGCACCGGAATCGTGGATGCGCTCGTCGGTATCGACGGATCGCCCGAGTCGCTTGCCGCTCTCGACGGAGTGATCCGCCTGATCGGTCCGCGGCTTGGTCGCCTCACGCTTGCAGTCGTGATGGAACACGGCTACCAGCAGACACCCGCCGGGATAGAGGAGGAGAGGCGGGCGCGAGCCTTGCTGGAGGCTGCGGCGAAATCGGTCTCTACCGTTTCGGCCGAAACTGTCCTGCTTCAGGGGCGGCCGGCGGATGCTCTCAGTCGACACATTGAACGCGAAGGCCACAACATCGTGGCAATCGGCAGCCGGGGGCGAGGTGCAACGAAATCACTCCTGGGCATTGTCGCCCTCCCGCCTGGCTCGGCATTCACCAGCGCCTGTGCTCATCGTGTCAGGAGGACCGCAAGAGCCGCCCGCGCCGCACCGCGAGCCCGACTCCTGATCGACTGCGAGGAGGACCGCACGCTACGGGCGGTGCTCGTTGGGATGTTGCGGGATTGGAGCGGAGGTAGGTCCTACAATCTGGGCCGTCGTAGGAGGTGTGGGGCTCGCCCAAATGGCCCTACTCGTCAACGCGTCATGGAGTCAAGATTGTCTGAACGGTCAACAGGTCTAGGTGGGCCGAAGGACCAATTCCCTGTCAGGGGGTTGCAGACCGGTGGCCTCGCCCTATGCGAGGAGGAGCAAAGGTATGGACCTGCAAGACGTGCTGGAGCAGCTATCGACCGCGACCCGCTCCCTGAAGCTGTCGGCGTCTTGGCTAGAGAGCCAGAGCGAGGACCAGATTCGCGAGATTGGCAGCGGCGACTGGCTCCCGCTCTCCAGCGCCGTCCACGACCTGGAGGAGCGGGTGATCCAAGTCGACCGCGTATTCAATCGGGGAGAAGAGGCTCGGCTGGACCTAGGCCGCGACCTCATAGAACCGGAACCACGACACTAAGGGAAGCACCCAGAGAATTAGAACCCCCCGGACGTGCGCTGATCGACCCCGGGGCTTCCTATTCCCGTCCTTTTCTCGGCTGAGGAGACCGGCGGTGATGCTCGGGATGCTGCGGGTGGCCGACCACCAGGGCAGTAACGGGGTCACTGGGCGCACCGATGGCCGGCACCGCACGCCGAGCCCGCCGTGTAGCCTGCTGTTCGGTCGCTTCAGAGCGACACTCGATAGCGAATCTCGTTCATCTCGGTCGGCAAGACGTCGTGGGAACGGCGGCGCTCTGTACCGTCTTCCCGCATACCGTGCTTCTCGTAGAAGCGACGAGCCCGGCCGTTCTCTCGGCGCACCCAGAGAGTGAGGACGTCATGTCCGGCGGCACGCGAGTGCTCGACCGCCGCATCCATCAGGGCTGGAGCCACCTCCGTCCCTGCAACCTCTTCCGTGACGTAGAGGCTGCCGAGTTCTGAGACCTCGGCGGGGACGTCGGCGTCTGGGCTCGGCAGCACGTAGGCGTAGCCGACGACACGCCCTGCCAGCTCCGCGACGAAGATGGCCGCGCCGGAGGAAGGCTCGGCGAGCCCTTCGGCGAAGTCGGTGGTGGCGTCTTCCACCGACAGGGCTTCCAGGTCGGTCTTCGCGATGAGATCGCGATAGCTCCAGCTCCGCGAGGCCACGCTCACCTCCGCGATGGCTCGGGCATCGCTCGGTCGTGCCTCACGAACGACGAGATCGCCATCCACTGGCGCAGCGTAGCCCCGGTCGGGGTGAGCGAAGGGAGTCCGCGACCGACGTGCGCCTCGACGGCGACGAGATGGCCCCGGAGCCGAGGACGGTGACGCCGGTCACTTTTCGAGAACGTACATGGGCTCGGACGCATCGGCCCTGATTGAATCTCGAGTCATGGGGACACTTCGAGGATCGGTCCACGACCTGATGGACCTGTTCAGGTCCTCTCGGTCTTATCGCTTCGTCGCTGCAATCGTTACAGCCCTTACCCTCGTCCCGCTCGCCATCGGACTCATCGAGGGGTTTCGAGTCGGTGGGAGCGCCCTCGGGTACGTCATCGGGTTCGTCGTCAGCGTGGGGTTCTCGGGCATCTGGCTCGGCATCCTCTTGTGGGCAATCGCCATGATCTGGTACAGGCCTAGGACTCCCTAGGAGGGATTGGGGACTGTCCCTCACCACTTCCGTACGGCCGAGTGAAGCCGGTCACTCTTCGGAAACGTACATGCGTAGCCTGGCGGCCAACCGCTGCAGCACCGAACCTTAGCGTTCTTGCGTGCTGACGATTCCAGAGCTTGAGCAGATGCTCCGGGAGCGCCTCCACGCCCTCGGCCCGGCTCCCCGGGCCGAGCTGCTCCACGTCCCCAGATGAGCGCCGCGGTTGGCCCCGACCGAATGCCGGGGCCAACCGGTGGGGCCTACACCTGCCCGGTTCCGCCCTGGCAGAGTCCGAGCGTGCCTGTGGCGCCCGGCGAGAAGCCGTAGAAGTTCCAAGCGTCCGCCGCGGTCTGAACCTGCGACGAGGTCTGTCCGGGGTCTGTTGTGTCGAAGTCATTAAGCCCGCTCGCAGCGCAGGCAGAGTTCGCGTGATCCAAAGCCCCCGTTTCATTGGTGTTGTCCACCTGATTGGGCGGACCCTTGACCTCGCCAGCTAGAGCCCCGCTCGCTCCAGCAACCACGAGCACGGCAGCAGAAGCTGCAACCGCGAGCAGCCGCTTCATTTCCTGCCTCCCCTCCCTCGTCACCGACG
>DASSJP010000787.1:0-3186 GCA_035691165.1 Rubrobacter sp. | reverse complement strand
ACCACCATCAGCGGCCATGAGATAACGGGGGTGTGATGGCGGACTTGCTGCTGTCAGGGATGCTCAACCTCAAAGGAAACCTGGAGTTGTCCGGCGACCTGGTGAAGGCGAACAACGTGGAAGTGCTTGTAGTCGGCCAACGCGGCGCCGGCCCAACCCACGGCAACGCTCCAGCACCCGTCCCCATCCCCCCGCCGCCTGCCGCTCCCTCTGATCCAGGTGTGGGAGTCTGGATCTTCCAGTCTTTCAACTCGACGGTGACGGCAGGTGGGAAGAAAGTCGTGGCCCAGGGTATGTGCGCGCAGGGCAATCCTGGTACCGCCACCTGGCCCGGCATGGTGCAGCCGAGCATCGGAAACCCTGGCGTTGCGATCAACAACATCCCGATCAACGTGAAGGGCGATATGGGCCTCATTTTGCCCACCGGCGCCCCTGTGACGTTCACAGGGCACGGACAGTGATCGCTATGTCCGCCGTGGAGCTGACAATCATCCAGCCTCAGAACGGAGCCGTGTTCTCTCAGGGCGAAACGCAAGTCCGCATGGTCGGCCTGGTAGGAGAACTGCCTGCTGAACTCCTCGGCGTCAATCTTTTCTACCGCTGGTATTCGAGTCTGTTCCCTTCGCAGAAGGACAGGTACTCGATCAACGCGAACGCGCTGAGCGACCCGGCCTCACCGTTCGATGCTCCCCTTGGAGTTGGAAGTCACGCCATCTCCCTGGCTGCCAGCGACCAGGACAAGGAGACAGAGAGTGCGCAGAACGCCACGCTCCATGGCGGTGTCGCCGGCGGTTCCCTGGGTGAGAAGCAGTGTGTGATCCACCTCCTCAGGGCCACGCTCGTCGCCCCGAAACCGCCCAACACCACGTTGAACAGGGCCGGCAGCACGCTCGACGCCGAGGCTCCATTGCAGTGGGGGAGGAAGAAGGCGGGTACCACAAACGTCTTCGAGCCCAACCCCGACTATCATGGGATCAACAGGATACGCTACCGCTGGCGCTTCACGCCAAGCCCGGCGGACGGGCGCGCGGCGGCGGACCTCGTGCCACCCGTGGAGACGCTGACCTTCGTGCCGCCGGGGACGATGCCTCTGGTGCGCTACACGGGTCCTCTGCCATCAGGACTTGGAACGGGCAACTACACGCTTACGCTGCGGGTCGAGGACAAGAACAACCAGAACGTGGGACACCAGATCTCGCAGGCGGTGGTCCTGACGTGAGGTGGACGGTATGACGGAAGAACGGCAGAGGCTCTTCGGCAATGACCTGCAACTGTACGAGAGGAACGAGACTTACGACCTGCGGCCCAACGGCGCTGGAGATCTCGGTCTCGCACACGGGAACGAGAACATCATCCAGGCGCTCACGCTGCGTCTGCGGGTGCGCAGGGGTGAGTTGGCGGAGCTCGGCTGGCCCGCGTACGGTTCCAGGCTGCACGAGCTCATCGGGGAGCCGAACATAGGCCGCGTCCACGTCAGGCTGATGGCCTACGCCCGAAGCGCGATCGAGGAGGACCCCAGGGTTGCCGAGGTGAGCGAGGTCAGCGCTGCGCCGAGCGGGCGTGACACTGTCAGGCTGACGATGGAGATACGACTGATCGAAGAACCCAACCCTTTGAACATGGTCTTCGACTTCGATCTGGAGGGTGCATGATCGACCTGGGCAAACCTTTCTCCGAGGCGTACAAGGACATCATCGACGCGCTCGAGGACCGCGTCCGCCACGGCGTGGAGCAACCCGCAAGCCAGCGGTTCCCATTCGAGGGGGCCGGAACTACCTACGAGTTGCCGGACACGACCTACGCAGTTACGCGCCTCACCGGCCTGAGGAACAGGCAACTCTACGTCTTCGAGCCAGGCGAGGATTTCCGTTTCGCCAACGGTAGGATCATCTGGCTCGACGCGGGAGCGAAACCGGACCAGGGCTCGCGCTTCGAGGTGGAGTACACATACCGCGAGCGTCCAGCGGGCCTCACCGACTTCAACCCGGGTAGCGTCGTGGGCACGCTCGTACGCACCGTCGCCAGGCAGATGAAGCTGATCTACGACCAGATGGACGAGGCCTACCGCCGCGCGTTTATCGACGAGGCCACAGGCGTCGCCCTGGACAACGTCGTCGCCCTGCTCGGCGTGACAAGAATCCCGGCGCAGCAGGCCGAAGGAGAGGTGACGTTCCACCGCAGGAGGGCGACGAACACACCCGTCGGCATTCCGGCAGACACGCGCGTGGCCGACGAGAGCGGAAGAACTTTCGCAACGCAAGAATACGCCGAGATCCTGGACCAGACGGATGAGTACGGGACGCAATCTGACGGCGTCCTCAGAACGGCCAACAGGATCGCGGAGTTGATCGGGGTATGGCAGCAGGACGAAGACCCCGAGACAGCGTCTCCTCTCGACACGGAGGAGCCCCCCGTCTCCGGGGATGACGAACGCATAGTGACACTCGCGCAGGGCGTAAGGCCCGAGGGGCGGCTGCTCATCCGCTATTGTCCCAAGAGCGTGACCGTGCCCGTCGCGGCGGTAGAGCCTGGACCCGAGGGCAACGTGAACGCGGGGACGATTACCATCATGCCCACACCGCCACCGGGCGTCGAGGGCGTCGTCAACGAAGAGCCCGTCACGGGTGGCCAGCTGCCCGAGCCCGACGACCGGCTGAGGGAGCGGGCGAAGCACGCCCTCGAGCGCGCGGGGAACGCGACGTTGAACGCCATAAAATTCGCCGTGCTCGAAGTCGACGGGGTCGAGGGCGTCGAGGTCGTCGACCACAGCGTGGACGATACGATCCCGCTCGGAGAGGTGCGTGTACGGTACTCGGGCGGTGAGAGGACCGAGGTCGAGGGTGCCGTCGAAGGGGCGCGGGCGGCCGGCATCCTCGCCCGGCTCGACGAGATCGAGCGCATACTCATCTCAGGCACCTTCTACCTGATCCCCGAGCCCGGCGCCTCCCTCGCGGCTGCTGGTCCGTTCCTGGCCGCCGTGTCGCAGTCCATCAACGCGCTCGCCATCGGGGCGCCTCTCTCGGTGAGGCGTTTGAACGCCCTGGCTTATAATGTGCCGGGACTGGCTGACGTGGCTGAGGCGCAGTTGGAGCACGACCGCGGCGGTGACGCCGGACAGACTGTGACGGATCCGCTGCTCGTCGGTCCCAGCGAGCTGGCGCGGCCGGACGAGACGAACCTCGAAGC
>DASSJP010000786.1:0-2351 GCA_035691165.1 Rubrobacter sp. | reverse complement strand
GGTCCGCTACCTCTACGCAGGGACCGACTTCGCGGATAGGCCGGCAGACGATGAGGTCTTCGCGGTCCTGAACAAGCTCGACGTTGAGTTGAGACGCATCACAGGCGGGCCGGTTTTCAGGGTGACGGCAGCGCAAGCACGCGAGCGTAGCGTCCGTCCTGACCGCCGCGCCGTGGAACTGGAGGAGCTCACCCCCTACTACAGGGGCATCTTGTGTACCACGCTGGTACTCGAAAAAAGGTTCGGCGGCTGGGGCCGCTCAGGGAAGAAGGCGCTCAGAGAGGTTGACGATCACCAGCAGATGGTACGCCGTTACATGAAGGCCCTGGAGGAGACCGTCAGGCTCAAGCGCCAGGAGACCTGACACCATGCGCCGCGAGAGAAGGGACGGCCCCAAGGTTCACCGCGGTAATATCTGAGGATCGTAGTCAGGGACGGAGGTCGCTTGGGACTGTTTCTCGAGGAGGGTACGGGACGGCTCAGGGCCTTTTGGCGTTTAGCTATACAGTACTCGGCCTACATGGTGCTGGTCCCGCTCGTCTTCAACGTGCTCGTGGCCGCGTGGCTTCTGGCGAGTTCAGGTGCGCTGACCACGTCAGGCGGATTCCCTGACTCTCCCGCACTCCCGCTCGTCAGCACCGTCGCCGGGCTGGTTGGAGCGGCCCTCACCGTGTGGCTGGCGGGACGTTTCATCGACAGGCGGCCCTTCGCCGACTTCGGGTTTCATCTCGGTGCCGGGTGGTGGCTGGACTTCTTATTCGGGATCGTCCTCGGTGCGCTGCTCATGACGGTCGTCTTCCTCGTCGAGCTGGGGCTGGGTTGGGTCAGGGTAGCAGGCGCGTTCGAGACCTACGGAACGGACGCTCCGTTTGTGATCTCCTTGCTCCTCCCCGCCGCGGCGTTCCTGTGCGTTGGCTTCTCCGAGGAGACCGTCTTCCGGGGCTACCAGCTCAAGAACGCCGCCGAGGGCCTCAACTACCCTGCCCTCGGTCCCCGCGGCGCCGTCTTGCTTGCATGGGTCTCCTCCTCGGTCTTCTTCGGCCTGCTGCACGCTGACAACCCGAGCGCCACGCCCGTAAGTACGTTTAACATCGTCCTCGCCGGCCTCATGCTCGGCTTCGGCTACGTGCTCTCCGGAGAGCTGGCCATCCCGATAGGTCTGCACGTCACCTGGAACCTCTTCCAGGGCGCGGTCTACGGCTTCCCTGTCAGCGGTTTCGGGCCGTTCGGCGCGACGTTACTCGCCACCAAGCAGGGCGGCCCGGATCTCTGGACAGGAGGTACTTTCGGCCCAGAGGGAGGGCTGCTCGGCCCCGCCGCCATGCTACTTGGGATCCTCCTCATAGGGCTCTGGACACGCCTGCGCACGGGCAAGATCTCACTCCACGCCCCCATCGCCGAAGGCCCGTACCGCAGGCATACCTCGTCTCAATAGCCGGATCACCACGAGAACGTCCGACCGTAGCGTGCTGTACCATAATGGCTCCGGCGGAGCTCTGATCCATGCATAAAGGAATAGTGTGTCGTATCCCGGCAGCCAAGCAAGCAGGGTCATGTGACTCGGCCACCGACCTTACGACGGGAGGATGAGTTGGAGAGAGAAGTTGAGAGGCTGGCCGGCGCGACCATCGGCGGTGAGACCAGGATAAGAACCATCGCGATCGCCAGCTTCATAGGCACCGCTATCGAGGCTTACGATCTCTACATCTACGGTTTCGCAGCCGCCTTCGTCCTTGGACCGCTGTTCTTCCCGGGGTTCTCGGAGACCGCCCAGACGCTCGCGGCGTTCGCGACCTTCGCCGCCTCGTTCCTGGCAAGGCCACTCGGCGCAATTATCTTCGGGCACTTCGGCGACAGGCTGGGACGCAAGGCGATGCTCGTGCTGTCGCTTCTGGTGATGGGACTCGCGACGTTCTCTATAGGGCTCCTGCCGGGGTTCGACACGCTGGGTGTCGCGGCGCCTTTGCTGCTTGTGGTGTTGCGCTTCCTGCAGGGCGTCGGGTTCGGAGGGGAGTGGGGCGGGGCGGTCCTGATGTCCGCTGAGCACGCCCCGCGAGGGAGACGCGGTTTCTACGCGAGCTTCCCCCAGCTCGGTCCGCCGGTCGGGTTCCTGTTCGCCAGCGGAGCCTTCCTCCTCGTAACCACGACCTTCTCTGACGCCGGGTTCCAGTCTTTCGGGTGGCGGATACCGTTCCTGATCAGCATCGTGCTGGTCGGCGTCGGCCTCTACGTCAGGGTCAGGATCGCCGAGACACCCGTCTTCAGGCGGGCGATGGAGGAGCATTCCGCATCCAGAGTGCCCATACTCGAGGTCGTACGCCGCTACCCGAAGGAGTTGATCCTGACCACGG
>DASSJP010000785.1:0-7700 GCA_035691165.1 Rubrobacter sp. | reverse complement strand
GTTATCCGCCCATGTCTGTCGCTGTTCTGGACGAGGTGGGCCACGCCGGACTCGACGAGGAGCGCGCCTCCCGCCTCTTCGCCGCTTCGTTTTCTCGCAGGGGGCTCGATCTCGGGCGCATCGGCGAGGTTTCCGTGGCTCTGGTTGATCAAGCGACGATCCGTGATCTCAACCTGAAGTTCAGAGACAGAGACGAGCCGACCGACGTGCTCAGCTTCGAGGTTGACGGTCCTTACGGGGAGATGGTCGGTGAGGTGGTGATCTGCCCGCGCTGCGCGAGCCCGGAGATGGGGGTCGAGGAGCTCGTGGTACACGGCGCGCTACACTTGAGCGGGATGGACCACGGAGAGGACTTCGAGGCCAGCGAGATGGCAAGGGTACAGGAAGCCGTAATGGAGGAGTTGCGTGGCGAAGAAGGTTAAGGAGCCGGGCAAGGGACAGCAGGGTGTTGTACGCAGCTTCGAGCACGCTTACAAGGGTATGATCTTCGCGGTCCGCACGCAGCGCAACATGCGCTTCCACGTCGTCGTGGCCGTCGCGGTCCTGGTGGCGAGCCTGCTAGTCGGAGTAAGCAAGCTCGAACTGGCGGTCCTGGTCCTGACCATACTTCTGGTCTTCGTGACCGAGCTTTTCAACACGGCCATGGAGTTCGTCGTTGACCTCGCGACCAGTGAGTACCATACGCTCGCCAAGCTCGCCAAGGACGTCTCAGCCGGGGCTGTCCTCGTCTCCAGCGTGGGTGCCGTGCTTGTAGGCTATCTCGTCCTGGCGGATGATCTTGGGCCGCTTTCGCTGGCGACCCTGGAGGGCATAAGGCACCAGCCCGCCCACCTAACGCTCGTCACGCTCGGTGTGATCGTGCTCATCGTTCTTCTCGGCAAGGCGCTGACTCATTCCCCGAACTCCTTCGCCGGCGGAATGCCATCGGGGCACGCGGCGGTCGCCTTCGCCGGGTGGGTCGCTGCGAGCTTCATAGCCGTTGAGGGTGGCGCTGGATCCTACGCAGGCCTGATCTCCGTGATCTCACTCCTCATGGCATTGCTGGTGTGCCAGAGCCGCGTCGAGAGCGGCCTGCACAGCGTCTACCAGGTGGTGATCGGGGCCGTGATCGGGGTTCTCGTCACGTTAGCCGCCTTTCAATTGCTATGAGGGGAGAAGATTTGGACCTCGAAACCGTGATGGAGGTAGCGCGCGCTGCCGCCAATCGGGCCTACGCCCCATACAGTAATTTCCGGGTCGGCGCGGCGATCCTGACCGGAGGCGGGACAATCCACTCGGGCTCGAACGTGGAGAATGCCTCCTACGGCCTCTCCATCTGCGCGGAACGCAACGCCGCCACGACGATGGCCCACGCCGACCCGGAAGACCGAATGATAGAGCTGGTCGCCGTGTACAGCCCGAACACGTCGCCGTGCTTCCCCTGCGGGGCATGCCGCCAGTTCTTGCGCGAGTTTGGTTGCAAGGAGGTCGTGGTCGAGGATGGCTCGGAGCTTCGTCGCTACCCGTTCGAGCAAATTCTTCCCAACTCATTCGGACCGGAGGACCTTTGACAGGAGTCGCTGAGAAAAACGGTCTCCGAAGTGGCTTTATCGCTGTGGTGGGGCGGCCCAACGTCGGCAAGAGCACGCTCGTCAACAAGCTAGTGGGGCAGAAGGTTTCGATCACCTCCTCCCGGCCTCAGACGACGCGCAGCCCGATCCGGGGCGTCCGCAACGGCCCTGGCTACCAGGCGATCTTCGTTGACACCCCGGGTTCCCAGAAGCCCCGCGATACTCTGCGCGCCAGGATGCAGGAACAGGTACTGGACAGCCTCTCCGAGTCGGATGTCATCCTTTTGCTCTTCGACGCGCAACAGGCATTAGACGGACTGGGTAGCGGCGACCGCTACGTGGCCCGCCTCGTCGCCGAGTCTGGCACTCCGGCTATAGTCTCCATCAACAAGACCGACCTCCTGCGAACCCGTGAGCAAGCACTCCCGATCGTCGAGGCGGTCTCCGACTTGGGGGAATGGAACGAGGTGTTCCAGATCAGCGCGGCGAACGGGACGAACATCGAGCCTCTGATGGAGTCGGTGGTCGAACTACTGCCGCCCGGTCCCCGCTACTTCCCCGAAGGGACCGTCACGGACTACCCCGAGTCTCTGGTCCTCGCTGAGTACGTGCGCGAGAAGGCGCTGAACGTCCTCCGCGAGGAGGTGCCTCATGCGGTGGCCGTTGAGATAGAAGACGTAGAGCGCAAGGAGAACGTGACGGTCGTCTACGCGGTCATTCACGTCGAGCGCGCCACACAGCGCATGATCGTACTCGGCAAAGGCGGCAGGACGATCAAACAGATCGGCACCGAGGCTCGCCGCGACGTCGAGCGTCTCCTCGGCTCCCGTATCTACCTCGACCTGAAAGTAAAGGTTAGCCAGGGGTGGAGGAGTGACAGGAAGTTTCTGGAGCGCTTGGGTTTATAATCACCCTGCGTCGTGGAGTCGAGAGAGGAGCACAGCGTTGGCAATGAGGGTGCGGGAGTTCGCGAAGACGGTGGACCATACTCTCTTGAAGCCGGACGCCAAGGAGCAGGACATCGTACGCCTATGTGAGGAGGCGTCTAATTACCATTTCGCCGCTGTATGCATCCCGCCCTGCTACGTTCCGCTCGCCGCCAGGGAGTTGCGTGGGGCTGACGTGAAGGTTGCGACGGTTATCTCCTTTCCATTCGGGTACGACGCAACCGCGGTAAAGATCGCAGCCGTCCGCGAGGCTGTCACCAGGGGCGCCTCTGAGCTAGACGTGGTCATGAACGTCTCGAAGTTCCTCTCGGGGGAGTTCGGGTACGTGGCCGACGAGCTCGCCAGCCTCACCCAGGAGGTTAGCGTCGTCGCCATGAACAATGGTTTGAACGACGTGGTCGTAAAGGTCATCATCGAGACGGCGTATCTCTCTGACAAAATGAAGCGGCTTGCGACCCAGATCGTGGCGTCCAGCGGCGCGGATTTCGTGAAGACCTCTACCGGCTTCGGCCCATCCGGGGCAACTCCTGAGGACGTCGCTTTGCTCAGGGAGGAGGCGCCCGAGGGCCTCGCGGTGAAAGCGTCTGGTGGTATCCGTACGCTGGAGGACGCGCTAGACATCCTGAACGCCGGGGCCTCGCGGCTCGGCATGAGCGCGAGCGTCGCCGTGATGAAGGAGGCCGAGAGTGGCGGTCTACAAGAGTAAGGGGATCGTACTGCGTTCGATTCGCTACGGCGAGGCGGATCGAATCCTTGACCTCTACACGATGGATGCCGGCCTGGTCTCGGCGATTGCCAAGGGTATCAGGCGGACGAAGTCCCGCTTCGGTGCCCGTCTCGAACCACTCTCCTGTGTAGATTTCGTGGCTTACCACGGTCGTACACTCGACACCGTGACGCAGGCCGAGACGCTACGTAGCTTTCACGGCATCAGGGAAGATCTTGCCCGCTTCGAGACCGCCGCGGGCATGGTCGGAAGCGTACGCTCTCTCTCGGGTGGCGACGAGGCCGACCGCCGGGTCTTCAACCTGCTCTACAACGCCCTCGACACTCTGGAGGGATGTGATTCTGGTTTCGATGCCATCGAGGCTGCCCTCGGCCTGAAGCTTTCGGTCCTTGCTGGCTATGCACCGCAACTGGATGTCTGCCTGGGATGCGAGACGGACCTCGACGATGCTTTGGAACCGCTGCACTTCGCCCCCGATCACGGGGGCCTCCTTTGCGCGGAGTGCCGTTCCGCTACAGGCGACGCGTTTCCGCTCGCCCCAGGCACACTCGAAAGCCTGAGAAGCCTGATCGAAAACCCCATCCGCGAAGCACCCGCGCACACCGGACCTGGAGTGAGCGTCCTCAGGGTCGTCCGCTCTCATATTCTCGCCCACGCCCCCGGAAATGCGCTCGTCGGCCCCCGTCTCACCTCCCGGCGCCCGGCATGAGTGCCAGGAACTCTTCGACCTGGGCCGTAGAGCGGAGCGCCGGACGCCCGAGGCCGGAATCTCCCGACGGCGTCAGGAACGATTTCCAGCGCGACAGGGACCGCATTATCCACGCCAAGGCCTTCCGGCGGCTTATGCACAAGACCCAGGTGTTCATCTCTCCAGATGGTGACCACTACAGGACACGCCTCACTCATACCCTGGAGATGATGCAGATCTCGCGTACCATAGCCCGCTCCCTGGGCCTGAACGAAGACCTTACGGAGGCTATCTCGCTCGGCCACGACCTCGGCCACACCCCGTTCGGACATACGGGAGAAGATGCCCTCTCTCTCGCTCTCGTCGCCCACCGACGTACCTTTCGCCACAACGAACATTCTCTGCGAGTCGTGGACCATCTCGAAAAGGGAGGGGATGGACTGAACCTTACATTCGAGGTCAGAGACGGGATACGTAACCATACAGGAAAGGGCTATCCTTACACACGGGAGGGTGAGATCGCACGCATCGCTGACCGCATCGCGTACGTAAACCACGACGTGGATGACGCACTGCGGGCCGGGATCATCTCCAGAGATGACCTCCCGACCGGTCCGATCTCAGTTCTCGGAGAGCAGATGAGCGCCAGGATCGATACTCTCGTTCGAGATATGATCTCTAACTCTGAAGCGAAAGGTGAGATATCTCTCTCGGAACCGGTATACGAGGCGCTGATGGAGTTGAGGGCGTGGCTTTTTCGGAACGTGTACAACAATCCGGGTTCGCGGGAGAATCAGAAGGCGGCCGGCGTCGTCACGGCGCTCTTCGAGTACTATCTGGAGTGCCCGGAGGAACGGGCGGCCAGCGATCCCGACCCCATCACCGAGACCATAGACTTCGTGGCCGGGATGACCGACCGCTACGCTCTCGCCACGTACAGGCGGCTCTTCATGCCCCGTGGCGAGATCTTCGCGTGAGGCCGCGCGTCATGAGGATTCAAGCTTGAAAGCAGATCGGCTCGATGAACGTCCTGTCGTGTATAGTGTCGATCCTCCGCTAAACCTGCAGGAACTCGACGAGTAGTTCGCCGCGGCGTGGCCCGGGCATACGCCGCGAAATTGTGGTTTCGTCTTGGAACACAGTCTGGTGTATCTCTGTGTGAACGTCTCCTCAAACCCCGCGACTCATGGGGGGAGCTAGCTTGGCAGAAACCAGGCCCCGTTTCTGCCAGAATCGACCTTCTGGCGCTAGACGGGTTTTCGTGGCATCCTTCCGTTCTCGCACTACGCGGTCGAGGGGTTGCAGCAGGCGCTATTCGCCCACCACGAGACCTGGGGTAGCTTCCCGATCCACCAATCCTGCGGTCTTCGGATGCACGGAATTCTGAGAAGTTCGCTATGACGGCAGCGTTACTCCTGTATCACCGACTCTGCTGGCTGTGCGGTGGTTATGGGGTCGGCGTGACGATGCACTACCTTCCAGGTACCATCCTCGGGCCGAAAGATCGTCGTAACCCTCAGGGAAATAGGAGTGACATCTTCCCTTCCCTCAACCTTTGTCTTGCTTCGCTCTATCTCCACTATGTAGGCAAGCTCTGCGGTTATGTACTTCGCTACGTTCTCAAAGCCTGTGGCCTCACCATCTCTGAACTGCGATGCAGCACGCTCCAGGGTCTTAGCAACCTCATCCCATCCACGTGCGGGAGGGCCAAAGGGGTTAGCGAGGGTTACATCGTCTGTATGGGAGTAACTTCTTTTATAACCATCGGCGTTCCCTTTTACGATCTCATCTAGTGCCTGGTGGTATTGCTCGATCACTTGGTCGAGATCATCTGCGGCAGCCATCTCTATGTTGCTCCTTTCCCTCAATACCCTGGGGGCATCCTACTCTATTCAGCGGAGTGCGTGGAAGGTGAATTCTCAGAAGTTCGCTACCCCCTTGCAATGTCCTAGCAACAGCAAGAATGCGCCATCTGGCAGATGCTCCAGAGTACACACCCTTGCTAGGTTGTCTGCTTGTATAGGCGGTTAGAGGCCTAGAACTGCGTCCCGTAGAAGGTGGGTACCAAGGGAACGTAGGGAGCCAGTGGTGCAACCGGCTGCCGCACGACCTAGAAGGAGGTTGCGCTTATGAAGCGCATCGTCTTGATGGTTACGGTAGCGTTGGTCATGGCGGCGATGATGGCGCTCTCAGGACCAGCATCGGCTACCATCCACCCCATCGTGGAGTCGTTTGACTGTGCGAACGAGCAGGCCTTCGTGCACCACCCGCTCGAGGACCCGGCCGAGGTGCCAGGGCAGACGCCTGGGGCCACTCCGGGCGATGGTAACAACGAACTGCGGGCTCTGAGTGTCTCCAACGAGGAGGCGTGGTTCGGACACAAGCTGAACGACGAGTGCGGTACTGCTCAGGGACCGAAGTAAGCGCATAGAGTAATCGAAACGGGCCGGGACTTTTAGCAGTCCCGGCCTACTTCTTGCCCTATTCACCCGAGTGCGTAGAAGGTAAATTCTGGGAAGTCTGTATACCGGATCCTGCATAGATCGCCGCCCGAGTGACCTGCGGAGCTTGCTCTCCGCCTCCGCGAGGCTACGCGCCGAACAGGAGATGTTGTGGTGTCGGATAAAGATGCAAGAACGTGCATGAGATCCGAGAATGCACCGCGCAAGTAATGACGCAACTACGAGCAGAATTCGCCTGACAATCCCGCTATGGGTCGTGGGGTTTGTGACGAAATCTGCACTGTGCGCGTTGGGAGTGCCGTCAAGTGGGATTCATAATGTCGCGTGGAAGGGAGTATCCACGGTTTCATTCTCGATACCATGGTCTCTCTGGAGTTGCTCAGGTGCGGCATCGGACGCCGGCTTGTCCTGCGGGCGGTTGCAGAAGCCAGAGACCGAGGATTGGAATGGTTGCATGTGGACTTCGAGCCGCGCCTGAGGAGCTTCTACGATGGTTGTGGATTCAGGACGACAGTAGCAGGACTACTGCATCTTGGCGCACCCGAACGCGATTCAGCCGGTGTTCAGCATCCCTGAGGAGACGCCTGATATCGTAAGGAGCAGGGTATTCAGTACGCTCTCCCGGTCGGGTGAGTCTTCCGGCAGGGCGCGGAGACGGCGCAGGAGCGTGACCTGGACGTAGGAGAGCGGGTCCACGTAAGGGTTACGCAGGCGTATGGATCTCTGTAGCACGGGGCTGTCGTCGAGTAGGTTCTCGTTTCCTGTGATGAGTAGTAATGCCTGTGCACAGGCGGCGTGCTCCTCGGAGATCCTGGTCCACATACGGTCGCGTGTGGCGGGGTCAGATACCAGGGAGGTGTAGTTCTCGGCGATTCTCAGATCGCTTTTTGCCAGGGTCATCTGCATGAAATCAACGAGCGTGCGGAAGAATGGCCAGCTCCGGTACATCTCGCGGAGTACTGCGAGGCCCTGTTCTTCCGCCACGTACCTTCTGAATGCGGTTCCGGCGCCGTACCAGGATGGAAGCAGAAAGCGGTTCTGGGTCCAGGCGAACACCCAGGGTATCGCCCTGAGGCTATCCACAGCGGGGTTCTGCATCCGGCGGGCGGGCCTGCTGCCCATGTTGAGCAGGGAGAGCTCCCCGATAGGCGATGACTCGGAAAAGAAGGCAAGGAAATCCTCATCGTCGTAGACCAGGCTCCTGTACGTTTCCCTGGCCGTCGCCGACAATTCTTCCATGACCTCGATCCATTGACGTTCCGGTTCGCTGGGGGTATCGTCGGCGCTCGCCTCGAGGACGGCGGCAAGGACGGTATCCAGGTTACG
>DASSJP010000784.1:0-11102 GCA_035691165.1 Rubrobacter sp. | reverse complement strand
CCATCGTCTCGACCGAGCCCCTGTCCGAAACGTCGGTCTCGACGGCCAGCGACGGGCCGCCCGAGGCGGAGATCTCACGCCGCAGAGCTTCGAGCTTCTCCACGTCCCTCGAGGCGAGCACGACAGAAGCGCCGCGCGACGCCAGCTCACGGGCCGTCGCCTCGCCTATGCCGCTCGAAGCACCGGTGACGACGGCCACCTTGCCTTTCAGTGTTTGCTCCACTAGATGAGTGTCTTGGCGGGAGTGTCCTCAGAGAGCCGGTCTCTCACCACGACGGGCGCCAGGGCGGGAAGTCGGGAGGGTCATGGTGCCGCACGGAGATATCGTAGAGCTCGCGGAATATCTCCATGATCTCCTCCTTGCGCCGCTCCTCGCGGGCGGTCAGCTTCTGCGACCTCCTCAGGTTCTCCAACCAGCGCAGGCTTTGCGTCTTGCTGACCACTATCTTCCGTCCTTCTGTTCCTGGCGAGCCATGTTCTTGGCCCTTTCCATCTCTTTGCTTGTCCCTCCGCCAAGCAGGGCACGTATAGTACCAATCTCGGGACGCTACGCCCACCCGTAATTTCTACGCGCCGCGGAAGCCGCCGGATATCTCCGGCGTTGAGCCCTCCACGCATGAAGAATGTGAGACTTTCGTCATCAAGCGAGAGGCGAAACCTCTAGCGGCCGCTGATGAGCTTCGCGGCCTCCTTGCGGTCGCTCACGCCGAGGACCTTGTAGGTAGCGCGCAGGTGTTGCTTCACCGTCGACTCCGAGAGAAAGAGAGTCTTGGCGATCTGGGCGTTGCTAAATCCCTGGGCGACCAGCTCAAGGATCTCCCGCTGGCGAGTAGTTAGCGCGTCGAGATCCGCGGGGTCCTCGTTCGCTATGAGGTACTCGAGAAGCTTCCTGGGGGCGACGATCTCGCCCCTCGTGGCCACTTCCACGGCGCGGGCTACCTGATCCAACTCCATTCCAGCATGTATGAAGCCCCGAGCCCCGAGCCGCAAGGCGGCACGGGCGAGCGGCAGGTCCACGTGCAGGCTGAAGACCAGGATCGAGATCTCAGGGTTGAACGCGCGGATGCGTTCTATGCCCTCAGAGAGACCCCTGACGCCACCCGTGTCGAATATGGCAGAAGAAGGAACTGCGGCGTCCGTCGGAGCTGTCTGTCCCAGATGCACCCGCGCCCGTCCCTCCAGAGCGCCCTTGAGGCCAGCGGCCACGACAGGGTACGAGCAATCTATCCAGACAAGCCCCAGAGGCTCACGTTCGCTTCTTAGTAACCGCACCGGCTCGGCCTGTTCCATCTTGAGCCCCTATCGCTTCTCTCCCTAAAAGCTATGCAAGGCCGTACACCTGAACTAGGATCAAGTACGACATCTTCCCCATTCTACCAGAAAAAGCCCGGGTACTAGTACCCCGGGTTAACACTCTATCCTAATTTATTTCGTTACGAGTACTACTTTTTGCCTGCGCCCCGCTGCTGAGAGGCTAGCACCAGGGACCTTGTTTGTACTGTTGATGGTGCAAAGCCCCTGCAAATCTAGTGTTTTTTCGTGCATCGCTGGTAGGGTGAATCGGTGCTGGGAAAGGAGCAGAGCCTATCTATACAAGCAAGAAGCATCGGTCTTCCGCGCAGGGAGACGCCGCAACGGAAGGAATTCCTGTAGACGGAAATGACACTCTGGTTCTGGGTCTTGACCTGCCGCCGGGGTACTACGTTGAGCGGAGCGAGGCGGAAACCTTCCTCGTGGATTCCGAGGATCGAAGGGTGCTGAAGCTACCGGCATCCGAGCCCTCGCGGAACCGTGTCGATGAGCCAACTCAGGAGGAGTGGCGCGCCATCTGTCGCGCGCTCCTGATCCAGCTCTCTGAGCAGACCGCGGAGTGCGAGAGGCTCCGCAGCCGCGTGGCCCTGAGCGAAGAGCGGGCCGCATCGGCAGAGGCCGAACGAGACCAGTCCAACGCCATAGCTGAGGACCTGTACGGCTTCTTCAGACGACGGGTGCGAGAGGACGTGGACCGCAAGAGAAAAGACCGCACGTAGTTTACATGAAGCGACGACCTCGGACTCAACGCTTCGCCGGATGAATCGGATAGAAGAGGAGGTATGTGAAGGGAGATCCCGCAGTGGACACCCATCGATCACGGACGAGGCGACCCTATTCACGAGGAGGTAACTAAATGAGGGTAGCTTTACGAAGGTGGCATCTGTTCGCCGCCGCCATCTCCCTGATGGCGGTGCTGGCCGTAGTCCTGGCGCTGGCGCTCGGGGCTTTCGGGTCTGCCGCGAACGCAGCGCCCGGCAACGGTAACGGAGGACCTCCCCCAGGCCACGGCCAAGGCAGTGGCGGCGGACCTCCTGCGGATCCCGGCGGGGGTGGCGGTAATGGCGGCGGGCCTCCTGCGGATCCCGGCGGGGGTAACGGCGGTGGCGGCGGTGGTGGTGGCAACCCCAACTCCGGATGTGTAACTGGGAATCCTTCCGATGGTAGCGCGTGTAACGACCGCAACGATCCCAATAACAATCAGGGTCAATCTGGCGGCGGGGTCGGCTGCAAGGGCGGTTCCAACGGCCCACGTTCGGAGCCCTGCGGGCGCGCGAGTGGGGACAACACGTTGAACAACAAGGGCAACGTCGTCGGCTGTACCTCCAAGGGTAACGCCGTGAACAAGAACCCGCACTGTGGCCCAGGCGGCGGTACGACCTCCCAGACGACTGGTCAGACAACCGCTTCGACGACCGGCCAGACGACCAGTCAGACAACCGGCCAGACAACCGATCAGACAACCGGTCAAACGACTGGCCAGACAACCGGTCAAACGACTGGTCAAACGACTGGCCAGACAACCGGCGGTACAGGAATGACGACCGGCGGTACAGGCCAGACAACCGGAGGCACGGGCGTCACGACCGGTGGCACCACCGGCGGCACCACCGGCGGCACCACCGGCGGCACGACCGCAGGTACCACAACCGGCGGCACGGGCGTCACGACTGGCGGCACCACCGGCGGTACGAGCGTCACGATGTCTGTTCCGAGCGCTTCGCCGAGCGCCTCGCCTAGCGCTTCTGCGACCGCGTCCGCGACTGCTTCTGCGACCGCGACTGCTTCCGCGACTGCTTCTGCAAGCGCGTCGCCGACCGCGACAGCGAGTGCATCGGAGGCACCGCTACCTGACACCGGCGGGTTCGCGCTTCTGCCGGTAGTGGCACTGTTACTCGTCGGGGGCACCGGGCTCCTCTCGCTAATCGCGCTGAGGCGCCAGCACGACTAGTAGGAGAGTTTGGTGAGCTAGGGGGATGCACTTCCCCCTAGCTTCTTCCAATTTGTCTCCTACCAGGTAGGTGAACAGCAAGGGATCTCGCATGACCACCACCCTCAAAGACTCGCCGGCACCGGGCTGGTGGCGCGCGAAAGTTGTTGAACTATTCGGCGCGGACCTGCGCTCGCTCGCGCTGTTCCGTATCGTGCTGGGGCTTCTCGTGCTCGCCGATCTCGCGAACAGGGCAACCGACCTCTTCGCCCACTACACCGACGCCGGGGTTTTGCCGCGCACCGTTCTCGTGCAGGAAGTGTTGAGCCCGTGGGCATTCTCACTCAACCTCATGAACGGGCAACCCTTCTTCCAGGCGCTGCTTTTCTGCGTCGCGGCGGTGGCGGCTCTTGGGTTGCTCGTCGGCTATCGCACGCGCCTCATGACCGTCGTCGTGTGGGTGCTTCTGCTCTCGATCCAGTGGCGTAACCCGCTCGTCGGGGGCGCGGATGGTCCCCTGTTGCGCCTGATGCTCTTCTGGGCGATGTTCCTGCCGCTCGGGGCGTACTGGTCGGTAGACCGCGCGCTCAAGGACGTATCTCTGCGACTCTCGACGCGCTTCCTGTCGCTGGCCACCGTCGGTCTGTTCATGCAGATTGCCTTCGTGTACTGGTTCACTGCGGCCATGAAATCTGGGCCCGAGTGGCGCACGGATGGCACCGCGCTCTACTACGCGCTGAGCATCGACCAGATCGCCACGCCTTTCGGCCATTTCCTGCTCAACTTCCCGGATCTGCTCACGGTGATGACCTTCGGCACGTTCTGCCTCGAAGCCCTCGGGCCCTTCCTGCTGTTCTGCCCGTTCTTCACCGGGCCCGTACGCACCGGCGCCGTCATGGCGTTCATGGGCCTCCACTTCGGCATATGGCTTTCGATGGACATCGGTATCTTCCCCTGGATCAGCGCGTTCTGTATGGTCTGCTTCCTTCCCACCTGGTTCTGGGACGTGCCCCTGGCGAAGCTCAGGGCGGCGTTACCGGAGTGGTTTGAAACCGTGGCGCTCCGCCTGCAAAACGCTGCGTCACACGTGGTCCGTGATCGCCTGTCGCCACTCCATCTTCGACTGGCGCCAGCGACCGGCGCGGCGGTACCCGACCCTGTACTCGGTGGAGACCATATAGGAAGCCGTCTCGCACGCATCGTCTCGCTCCCGCGAACGCTGATCTCCGGCACACCGCCGCAAGACGAGCCAGCAGCAGGGCACGGGACGCCGAACGGCCCACCCGTGGAGCCGCAACCCAGGATGCTGCGGTCGTCACTCGTGACCAACCTGCTCGCCTTCATCTTCCTGATGTATGTACTCTGCTGGAACCTCACGACCGTCAACGCGTTCACGATGCCCGAGCGGCTATTTCCCGTCGGACCATTCCTCGGCCTCGACCAGTACTGGGGTATGTTCGCCCCGTCACCGAGCAAGGAAGACGGCTGGTACGTCATCCCGGGGAACCTGCGCGACGGACAGCAGACCGACCTGATGTCCGTCACCCGCGACGATTACGGCCTGCATCAGGTGTCTTGGGCGAAACCCAAGGACGTCCCCGCAACGTTCAAGAACGAGCACTGGCGCAAGTACCTGGAGAACATCTACTCCAAGGATCACGCAGACCAGCGCCTGTACTTCGGCCAGTACATCTGCCGCCAGTGGAACGCGCGCCACACCGGCGCAGAGCAACTGGAGACCTTCAAGATCACCTACATGCTTGAGATGACGCAGCCAGACTACAAGTACTCGGCGCCGCAGAAGATGGTGCTGTGGGAGCACAGTTGTTTCTAGAGATAACACGCAGATGGCGAAGGCCAACCACATGAGAACGTGGGCGACACTGGCGGCGATCCTGGTCGCCGCCCTGCTTGCGGCGCCCGTGGTGACGGCCAACGCGTCCCGCGGCGATGTCTCCAGCATCGCGTTCACCAGCGACCGGGGTGGCAACAAGGATGGCAGCTTCGACAACATCTACCGGATGAACGCCGATGGCCGCGGTCCTGCAAGGAGGCTCACGGACCTACTCGGGAACAACGTAATGCCCACATGGTCGCCCGACGGCAGCACGATTGTGTACGTACGCTCGGGCGCGACCGGCCTCCCCGCCATTTTCCAGATGAACGCCGACGGCTCGGACGAAGCGGCCCTGGTCAGCGATCTTTCGTTCAACACAGATCCCGCCTGGTTCCCAAGTGGACACAGGATCGTCTTCAGCAGGAACGAGGACATCTACGCAACGACCCTCGGTACCGCGGCGAAACAGACCCGTCTTACCAGGGACGCAGGCGCCGACAGGCAGCCTGCCGTCTCCCCCGACGGCAGCAGAATAGCCTTCGTCAGCGACAGGGACGGGGATTTCGACGTCTATGTGATGAAGGCCGCTCCTGAGAGCTCGACCAATCGTCCCGTCAAGCTCACCAGGAACACCGTCCCTGACTTCGCGCCCGACTGGTCGCCCACAGGCAAGATGATCGCCTTCTCCACAGGCGACGTGGGCGCCAGGGAGATCTACGCCATGAAAGCCGTCCCCCAGAACGAGGACACCAATCCCCCGATAAACCTGACCAAGGACGCCGCGGACGACTCGGATCCCGACTGGTCTCCCGACGGCAAGCAGATAGCCTTCACCAGCGACAGGTCCGGCGACGACGAGATCTGGCGAATGGAGGCAGACGGCTCTGCTCCCGACAACCTCACCAACAGCCCGGCTTCTGAAGATCTCCAGCCCGACTGGCAGCCGCTACCCTGAGAGCCGCCAAGTGCAGATACCGGCGATTGATTGACCTATACCCTGAAGCCCCAGGCACGGCTCTCCTGAAGTGCCTGCGCGTCCTTGGCGACTATCTTGATGCTGTGCCGGCGTGAAGCGAGCTTCGATGTACTGTAGGTGAGCTTGTTCGTGGCCTGGTCGTAAGAGAAGCTGAACTTCCGATTTCCGTCGAGGTACAGATATATCTGGTCCTTCGTAAGATCCGTCTCGTCGTCTCGCACCGTCGCGCTGAAGCCCGCCCTGCCGGCCCTGACCCGGGGCTTCTGTCCGATGATGACGGGCGCTGTGTTTGCCCCCAGGGCCTTGGCGGCGTTCAGGCGACCCCCGCTGACCATCTTGCCCTCGAGGCTTGCCTTCTTGTCCACGGAATCGAGGATGCGTGTCTTTATCCCTTCGTCGGTCAGCTGGGGGTTCTGGCTCTTGATGAGGGCAGCGACGCCGGTCACGTGCGGCGTCGCCATCGAGGTGCCGTAGCCATAACCGTAGGAATTCCCCGGTAGCGTACTCAGTATGTCTTTCCCAGGGGCGGCGAGATCCACCGAGGTGGACCCGTAGTTCGAGAAGCTCGTGAGGGAATCCGTGTCGTTGGTGGCCGCAACGGAGATAATGTTGGAGTTGGTGTAGCTCGCCGGGTAGACGGGATTCTGATCTATGTCGTCACCGATGAAGTCATCGCCGCCGTTCATCGCTGCGACGACGAAGAGCTGCCCGGCCTGGTCGGCATCGTTGATGGCGTCCTGGAGGATCTTGCTCGGGTTGCCTTGCGGGAACTCGTAGCCCCACGAGTTGTTGCTGATCTTGGCGCCTTCTGCGACCGAGTAGTTGATAGCCTCGATGGCATCGTCGAGGTTGCTCTGGTTGTCGGGTCCTATGAACTTGAGCGGCATGATCTTGACATGCCAGTTGATGCCGGTTACGCCGACGGTGTTGTTGCCCTCGGCGGCTATGGTGCCGGCCACGTGTGTAGCATGAGTATCCTGACTGGCACTGTCGAAGACCGATTTGTCATCGTGGTAGAAATCCCAACCGTGCACGTCATCGATGTAGCCGTTGCCGTCGTCGTCTGTGCCGTTGCCGGGAACCTCATCGGGGTTCGTCCATATGTTGTCCCTGAGGTCCTTGTGGCCTATGTCCATACCCGTGTCTATGACGGCCACGACGGTATCAGCGCTCCCTGTCTCAGCAGCCCAAGCCTCCGGCGCGTCTATGTCGGCGTCGAAGGTGCCGCCGTACTGTCCCCTGTTCTCGGCATCCCACATCTTCGGAAAGCTGGGATCGTTGGGCGTCGGAGCGAGCGCCGACGAAACAACCTGGTAGTTGGGCTCGGCATACTTGACCTCGGGGGCGGCCCTGTACTGTTGGATGGCCTCGGCGACCGAGAGACCCTGGGGTAGATCCACCAGGCTTATGCGGGAATGCGGGATACTCTCTTCCACGCTGGCATCGTTCCTGCGGTTGACGGACTTGATGGCGTCAGCAGGCACCCCGGCTTCGGTCTCGACCAGGATCTGGCCCGGCTCGAAGCTCGCGTTCCTCAGGTCAGGCTTTGGACCGAGTTCAGGGCGCACCTGCGACGGAACCCGCGCCTTAGCTGGCTCGGACGGAGCCCGTTCCTGCGGTGCCACGAAACCCGCCATCAGTACGACGGAAGCGACTATCAGAAATCCGATGTAGCGACGCATTCTCCCCCGTTCGGCAGCCCGGCCACCTCTTGAGAGGTCCGTTGGCTTTGCGCACCCGCCTCACGACGGGGTTGCCTTTTCGCAGCGAGGACCGCGCCAGCGGCCACAACGCCTTTCGATACGTACCGTAACATATTCGCCACCAAAGTGCCATTTTACTTGTAACGTAACGCACTCGCTTGTACTGGTCCCTTTATAGCTTTGTATTCCTTGTGCACTGCTGATCCAAACCCCGGCTGGTGCGGCTTGCAGGTATAATCCGCCCTGACGGCAAAGGTGTCGGTCAGGGGAATCCTGTGTGATCCGCCACGGATTCGCCGATCTGCCCGGCCCTTGTAAGAAAGCAGGAGCGTGAGGATGGCAAAGGGAGACATGCATCCGCGTGACGCGGACGAGCTGCGCTGGCGCGGCGATGCGAATCCCCTCTTCCGCTTCGCTTCTGACATCTTCACGGTGCTCGAGGTTGACGGCACGATCCGCTACGAGAGCCCCGCCATAGAGGAGGTGCTCGGCTACCGGCCCGATGAGCTGGTCGGGCAGATCGCCTTCGGTTACGTACATCCCGAGGATCTCGAGCAGGTCATCGACGCCTTTGCCGAAAGCATACTGGACGCAGGGTCCACGCGGCGGGTCGAGTTCCGGTTCCGTCACAGGGACGGTTCCTGGCGTTACCTCGAGTGCGTCGGCGTCAACCTGCTCGACGAGCCCAACGTAGAGGGGATCGTCGTCACCTCCCGCGACGTCAGCGAGCGCAAGAGGGCCGAGGAGGAGCTCAGGGAGAGCGAGGCGCGCTACAGGGCCGTGATCGAGCAGTCCATGGACGGGATCTACCTGCTCGACGCCGGTAGCCGGCGCATCCTCGAGACGAACCCTGCCCTGCGGAAGATGCTCGGTTACTCGGCCGCCGAGCTGCGCGGGATGGAGATCTACGACATCTCGGCGCACTCGCGCGAGGACGTAGACTCGAACCTGGAGCGTACCATGGCTGATAGGGCCCGCTTCGTGGGCGAGCGAAGGTACCTGCGCAAGGACGGCTCGGTCGTGAACGTCGAGGTCGGGGTGAGCGTCATCCACTACGGCGGCGGCGAGATGGTATGCGCCGTCGTCCGTGATGTCGGCGCACGCAAGAGGGTCGAGGAGGCCCTGCGGAGCAGCGAAAGCCGGCTCGCTGCCGCCCAACGGCTCGTTCACGTTGGCAGTTGGGAGCACCTCATCGAAGAAGACCGGCTTCACTGGTCGGACGAACTCTACCGCATCTTCGGCTTCGATCCTGGCACGTTCGAGCCCACCTACGAGACCTTCATGGAGCGCATCCATCCCGAAGATCGCGACTTCCTCCAGAGAACGGTCGGTGAAGCCGTTCGGGACGGGAAACAGCCGGCCGTCGAGTGCCGCATCGTCAAGCCTGACGGCGAAGTGCGCTTTGCCCAATGGCAATACGAGATCGAGTACGGTGAGCAAGGCGAGCTGGTGCGGATGTCCGGGGCGGTCCAGGACATAACCGAGCGCAAGCGGACGGAGGAGGCCCTGCGTGACGCCGAGGCCCGCTTCAGGACGCTCGTGGAGCAAATTCCGGCCACCATCTACGTCGAGGAGCTCTCCAGCAACGGCCACGCGTTAACTTACATCAGCCCGCAGTACGAGACGATGCTCGGTTATTCGCCCGAGGACGGCACATCTCATCCTGAACACTGGTTCGCCCTATTGCATCCAGAAGACCGCGAGCGGGTTCTCGCGGAGGACTCCCGCGCCAACGAGACCGGCGAGCCGTTCGCCGCCGAGTACAGGATGTTCGCCAAGGATGGGTCGGTGGTCTGGATCAGGGACGAGGCCATTCTGGTTCACGATGAGGAAGGCAGGCCGCTGTTCTGGCAGGGCGTCATGCTCGACATCACGGGGCGCAAAGAGGCCGAACAGGCGCTGCGGAGATCGGAGGCGCGGTTTCGCTCGGTCGTCGAGAGTGTGGGCGAGGGACTGCTGATCACGGACGATCGCGACGTGGTGCTTTACGTGAACCCCCGCATGACGGAGCTGACGGGCTATTCCGAGAAGGAGATGGTCGACCACCCGGCCTACGAGCTTCTCCTGCCGCCCGAGGAGTGGCCCGACATGCTCGAGCGAAACTGGAGGAGGGCGGCAGGGTCTCCGGAGCGTTACGAGATGCGTCTCAAGCGCAGAGACGGGGGGACATTCTGGGCCGAGATAAGCGCGACCCCCTACAGGGATGTGTCCGGCGAGGTGGTCGGCAAGCTCGGAGCGTTCACCGACATCACGGAGCGCAAGGAGACCGAGCGGTCGCTCGAGGAGAGCGAACAACGCTTCAGGCAGCTCTTCGAGCAGTCCGTAGACGCCCTCTTCGTCCACGACGAGCGGGGCCGCTTCGTCGACTGCAACTCCCAGGCGACGCTCCTTCTTGGCTACTCTCGTGAGGAGTTGCTCTCTATGAGCGTGTGGGACGTCTCTGAGGACATGCTCACCCCTGAGGACAAAGCCAGGAAAGAGCGAGAAGGCGGCACGCTCTGGCAACGAGCCTTGAGCGGAGCGCCTGGCACCTTCGCGATCAGCCACGAGGAGATCAACCGCCGCAAGGACGGCAGCGCGTTCCCCGTGGAGGTGCGAGTCGGTTCCGTCGATTACGGCGGTAGACGGATGTTGCTCACCTCCGTACGCGACATCACCGAGCGCAAGCTGGCTGAGAAGGATCTCAGAAAGAGCGAAGGGCGCCACCGCCGCCAGGCGCGGGAGCTTTCGCTGCTCTACAGGATGAGCACCCTGCTGGCGCAGGAGTTCGATCTCTCCGCAATCTTCCGCACCATCGTCGAAGCCGTGGCGGAGAGCTTCGGGTATACACAGGTCAGCGCCTACGAGCTCGAGGACGATGTCCTCAAACTCCGGCATCAGGTAGGGTACCACGAGGTGATCGAGCGCATACCCACCTCACGGGGCGTCTCAGGGCGGGTTGTACGCACGGGCCGGCCTGTGCTGCTCGAAGACGTGCGGGAAGACCCTGATTTCCTTGGTGCAATTGGCGGCATAACATCGGAGGTCTGTGTACCCCTTTTCGACCAGAACACGGTCGTTGGCATCCTGAACGTGGAGAGCGTGGGCGGGATCAAGCTCACCCAGTCTGACCTGAGGCTCACGAGCGCCCTCGGCGAGCAGGCGAGCATCGCCATAAGCCGGGCGCGGCTCTACGAGCAGGACCAGGAGAGCAAGGAGCAACTGGCCCACCAGGCCTTCCACGATTCCCTGACGGGGCTTGCCAACCGCAACTTGTTGATGGACCGGCTCGAGCATGCCAGGGCCAGGGTACTCAGGCGGACGGAAGTGCTCGCGGTCCTGTTCATGGACCTGGACGACTTCAAG
>DASSJP010000783.1:0-2769 GCA_035691165.1 Rubrobacter sp. | reverse complement strand
TAACAGTAGCCTAACGGTCGGCGCGGATCAAGATCTACGAAGGGTTTTGGCAAGCGGGCGAAGCCCCCTCGGGGAGAGGCAACGTTCCTACCAGACTTGCCGGCGTTACCAGCGCCGCCGCAGAGTATACCCGCGCCAAGCCTTCGCCAGAATACTGAGCTTGAAGATGCGCCTCCGTTACAAGATAGGTTATCGTGGTGTCCATAACACGAGAGCAAGCGGGAGGAGTAGTGACATATCTGCGCTGCACCATTGGTAGATGGAACATAGATCTTGGCTCCGAGGAAGCTCGGGAGGCGTTTCGCCTGATCGACGATGAGGGCCTCAGGGTCTTCAGGGACCAACCAGGGTTCATACGTTACAGGCTGATGGTCGCTGACAACACCACGACCATAGCCGTCGCCGAGTGGGAGTCGGAGGAACTGGGCAAGCCGGGAGCGCAGCATTACAGGGAGTGGCTAAGAAGCAGTGGAATAGCCGAGAAGTTATCACTGGAGACATTCGACGGCCCGGTTGTAGTTACTTCCTGATCATTGGAGAAGGCAAGATGGATTACGGAGCACACCTACCGCTAATAGCCTTCAAAGGGCAGCGCTGGTCTCTACGAGGTCTACTGGAGTATACGGAGCAAGCCGAACGCATGGGCTTCAGCGCCGTCTCGGCCAACGACCACCTGCTCTTTCCCCGACCGTGGCTCGATGGACCGACGGCACTGGCCGCCGTACTCGCCCGCACGGGACGGATGGCTCTCGCGACCACCGTGGCGCTCCCTGTCGTGCGAGGGCCGGTGGCGCTGGCGAAGAGCCTGACGGCCCTGGATCTCCTCTCCGAAGGTCGCCTCGTCGTCGGCGTAGGACCAGGCTCCTCCGCCAGGGATTACGCCGCTGTCGGTATCCCTTTCGAGGAGCGCTGGAAGCGGCTGGAGGAGACGGTGCGAGCGATGCGCGCCCTCTGGTTCAGGGAGGGTTCGGCGTTCAAGGGGGAGTTCTACTCCACGGAAGGCATCATGCTCGAGCCTTACCCCACACAGCAGCCCGGACCCCCTGTCTGGATCGGGAGCTGGGGATCGGAGGCCGGCCTCAGGAGAACGGCCCGCCTCGGCGACGGCTGGCTGGCTTCTGCCTACAACACCACCCCGGAGGCGTTCGCCAACGCATGGAGACGTCTCAGAGAACACCTGAGCGCCGCGGGCAAGAACGCCGACTACTTCCCCAACGCCGTGGCGACGATGTTCTTCCATGTGACAGAGGACAGCACCGTCGCTCGACGGATCATTCGGGAGATCATAAGCCCGACGCTCAACCGACCTGAAGAAGAGCTGAGCCGGAGACTCCTTATCGGCCCCGCTGGAGAATGCGCTGAGAAGCTTGCAGCCTACCAGGAAGCAGGAGCCCAGCGGATCTACATGTGGCCGGTGGAGGACGAGTTACGCCAACTGGCCGTCTTCCGGGAGCGTGTCGCCCCAGCAGCATACACGTAGGATGCCCCGGCTAAAATTGCAAGTTCATCGGCCAAACTGCGAGGAACAGATCTCCGCGCCAGTTTGGGGGTTGCCTGGTCTGGCGTTATCAGAGACACAGAGGGTGCGGGTATGGAAAGGGGAAGCAGCAGAAAGGCCAACCCCCCTTCTTCCTCAAGCCCTATCTTGGTCGTCTATTTCCGCCGGGGGAACTCATCCTCGGGGATCGGCCTATAGCCGAGCTGGCCGCGCAACTGGTTCAGGCTCTTAATCTCATGCGACGAGCCACCATGACGGAGCAAGCTATAGCGCTTCTGTTCCTCAATCGCGGCGGCCTGCCTGGCTCGCGCCTGAGCCTCAGCGATCCTTGGGTCTGGACTGTACGGGAAACCTGACACAGACAGCCTCCTTTCCTTGCCAACCCTCGGTGGGTTGTTCTGGGGAACTAGTGCGTTTCTCGAAACAACTGATGTTCGGTTGCCGAGAAGGATGCAGAAACAGCGCAACTTTTCGAGAGATCAGTTGTTCTGCATATTGCTGTAAGTGACGCCGTTTGCTACGCGGCCTGAATGGCTAAAGTCCAGCTACCAAACTATCTGAAAAGTCCTGATCACGGGCCAAACGTGTTGCCATCATCCGCCTGATGGCTATAAAGTCGAGCGTCTCGTCCGTCTCGGCCAACCTTTCGTGATCCTTGCTCATCCTCCTATTCTGCTCCGACCAGGAGATTGGGTAAGGCTCCCGCATCTGGCAGCCCTATTCGGTAGTGAGACCTTTCCTGCGCAGTTCCTCGAGCGCCTTCTTCGACTTCTTCAGTCCTTCGAGGCCCATTCCCTTGAGGACCTCGGGCGCCTTGGTGAATTGGATCTCCGAGTAGTCAACGACCTGCCAGTGGTTGCCCCAAGGGTCCAGGAAGTCGAGGCCCCTGCCTGGCAGGATCTCCACCCCCATCTCCCTCAGCGCCCGGCGCACGATCCTTCTGTCGTCGACAACCATCCCGATGTGCCTGCGCTCGTCGGACGAGCGGTTCTCGCTCTCCGCGAGTGCGATGAACTGGTCACCTGCGTCTATGAACGCCATCCTGGGTCCGCGTCCCCGCAGCTCTATCTCGAAGAGCCGTCCGTAGAACTCCAGCGCCTCCTCAATATCCGCGACCTCGATGGCGACGTGGTTCAACCCGACGAGCTTCGCGCGATCGGCCATGGCCCCATTATCCTCTCGTAAGGATCACCCCGCTACTATGTGCGGGCGACTGAGCGCGCCCATTGGCACTTCGGGACGGCGCGGATCTATGATATTTTATGGGCATG
>DASSJP010000782.1:0-6245 GCA_035691165.1 Rubrobacter sp. | reverse complement strand
CGGCTGTGGAGGTGGCGCCTACCGCATAGCCCAAGAGGCTCTCATCAACGTCGCGCGTCACGCGGGGGCGAGCAGGTGCAGGGTGCAGCTCGCTCTCGACGAGGTAGCCGGGGCGCTGCGGCTGGAGGTCGAGGACGATGGCCGCGGCATCGGCGAAGACAGCGGCTCGGGGGTGGGCCTGACGTCGATGCGCGAGCGCACGAGCGAACTCGGCGGTAGCTTCGTCGTAGAGCCGCTTCCCGAGGGAGGCACTCGCGTGTGCGCCAGGCTGCCACTGCCGAAGGAGGAATAATGGATCAATCTACCGAACGCATCCGCGTCCTCGTCGCCGATGATCATCCCGTCTTCCGCCGAGGGATGCGCGCCATACTGGGGGCGGAGCAGGATACCGAGTCGGTCGGGGAAGCGATCAACGGCGAAGAGGCGATCGCCTGCGCGCTGGAGCTGCGGCCGGACGTGATACTTATGGATCTCAACATGCCACAGGTGAGCGGCATAGAGGCTACGCGACGTATCCTCGAAGCGAGTCCGGACGCCGCCATCCTGATGCTCACCATGTTCGAAGACGACAAGTCGATCTTGGCCGCGATGCGCGCCGGTGCCCACGGCTACGTCCTCAAGGGCGCCGACGGAGCCGAGACGCTACGAGCAATCCGCGCCGCGGCCAGCGGGGAGGCGATCTTCAGCCCCACGATCACACGACGCTTGACGGAATACTTCGCCACATCTGGGGGAGAGCGCATAACGAGTGCGGAGCAGGCTTTCCCAAACTTGACCGAACGGGAGCACGAGATCCTCACTCTCATGGCCGAGGGCTACACGAACAACGCCATCGCCTCACGACTGTATCTCAGCCCTAAAACGGTGCGAAACTACGCCTCGAGCATCTTCACCAAGCTGCAAGTCTCCGATCGGTCCCAGGCAATAATCCACGCCCGCGAGGCCGGGCTAGGAACGAATGAACGGTAGGTCTGTGATCGAGTGCGTGAAAGTCGCCGGAGCGGAAGCCCATGGGGATGGCTGCTGCTGCGACGACGACTGCAAGTGCTGCGGGTAGCTGGGTGGTGAACGATACAGGCCGACCTTCGAAAGAGATTAAAGAGATGCCCTCGGAATGGTTCTTTTCAGCCGCCTTCGTGGCCGCGGAGATCACCTTCAACGTTTGAAGAGGTCGGAGTCTTCTAGCTTCTAGCCCATTTCACATGCTGCATGCCATCCTCAGTCAGCAGAACATGGAAGCACAGTTGCGTTTGTTTTGTACTATGGAAACTACATCTTGACCTCGAACATAGTGCGCCAGTCTTCGGGTTCACCGTCTGCGATGGAGCCGTAGAGGCCGACCCCGGCATTGGCAACCAGGATATCCACGGAGCCGAAGCCTTCGACGGCGCGGGAGACCAGCGCCTCGCAGGCTACCGGGTCGGTTACGTCGGTCGGGACGGAGAGTGCTCCTCCGCCCAGCTCATCCGCAAGGCTCTTCAGCCTGTTTTCGCGGCGGGCTGCGAGGACGACGTTGTAGCCTTTTTGGGCGAGCAGGCGCGCCGTGCCTCCCCTATGCCGCTCGAGGCGCCCGTCACGATGGCTGTCTTGCCGCTCAGGACTCTCCCTTCAGTGCTTCCAGTTGTTCGAGGCGGATGATATGGCCGCTCAGGCGACGGGCGGCGGGCGTGCAGAGGTAGCTTATGAGCTCCGCCGGTTCCTCGGGAGGGCGGAGCATCCCGAAGTCTCTATAGCCTTGGAACATGCGGTGGAGTTGTTTGCCGATGAGTTCCTGGCCGAAGCTCCGAGACTCCTCCTGCATCCTGGTATCTATCACGCCTGGGTAGACGCCCGTTACGGCGATCCCGTACGGTCCGCCTTCCAGGGCCAGGACGCGGGTGAGCTGGTCTAGGGCCGCCTTCGAGGCGCCGTAGGCGGCCATCCCTGCGACAGGGTGCCTGGCTGCGGCGCTCGAGACGTTCACTATGCGCCCCCAGTTCTCCGAGGCCATGCCCGGAAGGGACTCCCTGGCGCAGAGGAAAGCCCCTGTTACGTTCACGTCGAAGACGCGGCGCCACTCTTCAGGCTGCATGGCCGCGACAGGGAGAGGGACGCCAGGAGTACCGGCGTTATTCACCAGGATTGTGACGTTGCCGAGTTCGGAGCGCACCCTCTCGAAACAGGATGAAACCGAGGCTTCGTCGGCCACGTCCATCAGGAGGGGGAGGGCCTTGTCGCCGCGGGAGGAGATCTCCCGCGCCACGGCAGTGATCTCATCCTCCGTTCGGGCAGCGAGGGCGACGGCGGCACCCTCTCTGGCGAGGAGACGGGCCGTCGCGGCGCCTATGCCGCGCCCTGCGCCGGTTACCAGCGCGACGCGGCCAGCGTGTATCCCGCCGCCAGTCATCTCTGGTAGTCAGGAGAGACGTACGTTCCCGACGACACAGGTCCCATCTTCCACCCCCGGGCTCGACAATTTCTTCTAGCTTACCCCACCCACAGACCAGCGGCAGGAGACAAGAGCGCGCAGGGCTGGTGCGAGGTGAGATAGAATTCGGTCAAAGAGCGGAAGGAGTGCACCCTTGTCCGACATACCCCTTTTCCCGCTGAACGTGGTGCTGATGCCAGGTGCGCCGTTGCCGCTGCACATCTTCGAGGAGCGCTACAAGCAGATGGTCAACGAGTGCCTGGAGCAGGAGGGCGAGTTCGGGATGGTCTTCGCCGACGAATCAGGGACTCGGCAGGTAGGCTGCACGGCCAAAATCGTCGAGCTAGTCGAGCGCTACGAGGACGGGCGGATGTTGATCCTGGTCGAGGGCTCGCGGCGCTTCAAGCTGAACAACGTCCTCACGGGCAAGCCATACTACGTTGGTGAGATCGAATACTTCCAGGATGAGCCCGAGGAGGACGTTGGCACGCTGGCCGAGGAGTGTATCGCCCTCCTCGAGCGGGTCGTCGAGGCCGCGACCGAAGGCTCGGTCGGGATCGAGATAGAGCCGCCTTACAGGAACCTCTCGTTCGCCATCGCAGGCCGGGTCGAGTTCGAGCCCGAGGTCCGCCAGCAGATCCTGGAGCTCACCTCGGAGCAGGAGCGCCTGGAGAAGGTCAAGGAGCTCCTTACGGGCGCCGCGGAGAGGCTGGAGCGCGAGCGGCAGACGCGCGAGAAGGCCCAGACCAACGGGCACCTGCGTGGCGACTGGCGACCGGGAGAGCAAAGCGAAGAAGCCTGACGTTGGCACCTCAGGAGGGGAGCTTCTTTTCCACCTCTGGGGGCAGGTTCTGCTCGGCCTCCTGGGGCAGGAGGGATCTTATCCTCTGCAAGTTCGCCTGGTCCACCGTGTAGATCAGGGGTTCCGCTGCCAGGGAGTCCTCCCCGGCCGCAGCCTTTATTTGTGCCGTCAGGTTCTCCTCGACGAGCCAGGCCATCGATGGCAGGACTCCTGCCACTATGCGCATCCTGACGCGCCCGTCCTTTTCGTCCCGCTCGACGAGACGCGGTGGGCTCATGTAGAGTTCCGAAGCCTCGCCAAGCGCGTTCTTCACCCGCGAGGCCGCCTCGGCGTCCAGGACCTGCACCTCAACATTGAACCGCTGCTGGCCCGAGATGTAGTTGACGACGCCCTGCATCGTACCGTTGGGGATGTAGCTCACCTCGCCAGAGAGGGACCGGATCTTGGTCATCCTCAACCCCAGCTCCTCGACGACGCCCGACACGTCTTGCGGTTTTATGAGAACGAAGTCTCCGACGCTGTACTGCCCCTCGAAGACGATGGAGAAGCCGGCGATCACATCGCGCAGGAAGCTCTGCGCCCCGAAACCTATAACGGCGGCGAGGATCGTGGCTCCCGCGACGCCGGGAAGCGGGTCCTCGATAAAGATGCTCACTACCACCAGCGTGACGATGATGAAGACTACATAGCGCAACGCATTGCGGGTCAGGGTGATGGCGGTGTCCTGGCGCTTTATGCGTGCCACAGCCTCCTCGTCCAGTAACCCCTCTCTCTGGCGTCGCCACTGCAGGACCCTGGGTATACCTCGGGTCATGAAGCGGAAGAAGAGGAGGCCGAGGAACACTACGACCAACGACGCGAGGATATCGCCTATGAAACTCGCGCTGGTGACGTAGCCATAGGTGCCGTCCAGAAACTCCCTGATTCCCTTGAAGATGGACAGGGGCTCTCTCGTAGCATCTTTGGCAACTTTCTTGGCATCGTTGGCGGCGCCGGCCAGGTCGGACGTCTTTTCCTGAATTAACAAGAGCATACGACCATTAAAGTAGTCTTCGCTTTCGGCTTCAAGGTGGATGAGGCTGGTCCGAGAGAGTCTGCGCTAACGTTTCACCAGAACGAAGTAGACCTCGGTGCTCAACAACTGGTTCCTGATCGGACTCCCGAACTCGCGTACCGGGTCGAAGGTCTCAGAGAGCTGGGTACGCAGGCGGCGATGGTCGAAGCCCAGGTGGTGAAAATGATAGGGTAGGCCCTCGGAGATCATCCTGACGGGCCGCTTCGCGGGCGGGCGGCCGATGGCCGCGCGCAGGATGTTCCCGAGTCTGGCATCGTGGGTGCCGTAGCGACGTTTCATCCTGAACAATCCCTTGATGAAGGCCGGAACGAACAGCTCGTTGGGGACGCCGACGACGAAGACCCCGTTCTCTTTCAACAGACGGTCCACGGTCTTTATGGTCCTCGCCGTCTGGCGGCGCGGCAGATGCTCGAATACCTCCAGGCAGAACACGTACTCGAAAGCAAGTCCCCGCAGCTCTTTGCGGTCTGAGACGAGCATGACGTTCTCCAGCTCCGAGAGGTTCTGACGGGCCTCCTCGAAGATGCCCGGCATCGGTTCGTAGCAGAATACCCTGGCGCTCGGATAGCGCTTCGCGAGTATCTTGCTCAACTCACCGCTGCCGCCGCCGAAGTCCAGAAAGCTGCCGCAAAAATGTTCGTCGAGGCCGTCGAGAACGGAGATCGCGTCTCTCAGGCGCCGGCGTTGCAAGTATCGTTTTACCGGGTTCTTGTCACGGATGGTGATCTCCGAGTAGCGTCGCCCGCCTCTCTTCACCCGAACTTCCTCTCTTCCTCCGGGCAGATCCTTATAGCCTGACGGTAGCATAGCGAAATCTCCAGCGAGGAGCGGGCATCCACCGGACACAGCTCTGGATCGGCGAGCCCCACCTGCTAGCCGTGGCGTTCGAGGGCCAACTGTATGAGGCGGTCGAGGAGTGCTTCGTAGGGGAGGCCGCTCGTGGCCCAGAGCTCGGCGTAGACGCTCGTCGGGGTGAAGCCGGGGATTGTGTTGATCTCGTTGAGGAGCAACCTGTCAGTGCCGCGTTCGAGGAAGAAATCGACACGCGCCATGCCAGCGGCGTCGATGGCCTCGTAGGCCGTGCAGGCTATGCGGCGTATCTCCTCCGCGATCTCATCGGAGATGGGGGCAGGGGCGAGGAGCTCCATCCCACCCTCGACGTACTTCGCCTCGTAGTCGTAGAAGCCGTCTTTCTTGATGACGATCTCACCAGGGACGGAGACCTCGGGGTCCTCGTTGCCGAGGACGGAGACCTCAACCTCGCGTGCGTCCACGCCCTCCTCCACGATGATGCGCCGGTCAAAACGGGCCGCCTCGTCGATGGCGTCGCCAAGTTCTTCCGCGTTTGTCGCCCTGCCGATGCCGACGCTGGACCCGAGGTTCGCAGGCTTCACGAAGCACGGATATCCGAGGGAGGTTTCGATCTCCTGTATCCAGATCCCCCTGTTCTTCTCCCATTGCTTGCGGGTAAGGGCGACCCACGCTACCTGCGGGAGGCCGTGGTGGGCGAAGATCTTTTTCATGGTCGGCTTGTCCATGCCCGCTGCGCTCCCAAGCACACCGCTACCGACGTATGGGATGCCAGCGAGCTCGAGCATACCCTGTATGGTGCCGTCCTCACCGTAAGGACCGTGCAGGACCGGGAAGACCACGTCCACGGAGCCTAGCCCCGCGGGTAGCTTCTCCGACGCGGAGGCGGGAGGACCTGAAATAGGGTCGGAGCCGTCGGGCAGGTATCCGCTCCTCGACTCCAGCTCGCGCATAGGTTCGCCCGAGGAGATCCAACGCCCCTCCCTTGTGATGCCGACGGGCACGACCTCGTGACGGCCGCTCTTCTTGAGCGCCTCCGTTATGGCACGCGCTGAGGCCAGGGATACGTCGTGCTCCCCGCTGCGGCCCCCGAAGACGACCATCACCCTTACCAAAGCGCCGCTCCTCTCCTCTCCAACCCTTCCATCCTA
>DASSJP010000781.1:0-6196 GCA_035691165.1 Rubrobacter sp. | reverse complement strand
CCGCGGCTGCCTCGATTCTGGCGTTCCCTGCGGTGGGAGCGCTCATCTTCTGGCGCCGTCCCGAGCACCCGATAGGCTGGCTCTTCTGTTGCGTGAACCTCGGGTGGGCGATCAACAACTTCGCCGGTCCATACGCCAAGTACGCCCTGGTGGTCAACCCTGGCGCCGTGCCGGGAGGCAAGCTGGCGGTATGGTTCTACTTCTGGCCGGGGCCGGTCAGCGTCGCGCTCCTCGTCATCCTGTTCCTGCTCTTTCCCGACGGGCGGCCGCTCTCCACCCGGTGGCGCCCCGTCGCGTGGTTGACAGCCGGGTACGCTGTGGTAAGCGCCGTAACGCTGGCCTTCGCGCCTGGCCCCATCGACGACACCATCGGTTTCGATGTCGATAATCCCGCTGGTATCGGAGGCTCCGTCGGCCATGTAATCAGGCTGATCGCCGACATCGTGCAACCTCTGACGGTGCCGCTCCTCGTAGTTGCGCTGATCTCACTGGCGCTGCGGCAGCGGCGGGCGAGAGGAAGGGAGCGCCAGCAGCTCAAGTGGTTCACAAGCGCCCTGGTCCTGTACATTATCCTGGTCGTGACGGATACCGCCTTCTTCATCTATTACGGTTCGGAGCGTGCGCTGCCTGGCTGGGCCTCTACGTTCAACGACATCGCCATCACCAGCGACGTCCTGATCCCCGTCGCCGCCGGCATCGCCATCCTGCGTCATCGCCTCTACGACATAGACGTGATCATCAACCGCGCCCTCGTCTATACGACGCTGACCATCTCGCTCGCAGCGGTCTACGCAGGATGCGTCGTGCTGCTCCAGATGGCGCTGCGCTCCCTAACAGGCGAGACTTCGCAGCTCGTCGTCGTTGCGTCTACCCTGGCGATAGCGGCGCTTTTCAACCCGCTGCGCAGGCGGGTTCAGGCTTTCGTGGACCGTCGCTTCTACCGGAAGAAGTATGATGCTGCCAGGACCCTGGCGGCATTCGGGGCGAGGCTCCGCGACGAGACGGACCTTGACCAGTTGAACCGAGAACTTGTGTCAGTGGTGCGGGAGACGCTGCAGCCGGCGCAAGTCTCTGTGTGGTTGCGGCCGGCAGAGCGGTGATGGCGGAGCGGAACCGATGAGCGCCGCCAGGATCGCCTGGTCCATATGGACGCTCTCGCTGGTGGTTCTCGTATCGGGTGGGGTGCTCGGTCTACTCAACGCCTCAACGCCGACCCCCGGGCCCGGAAACGGGCCTGTATTCGGCTTCGGGTTCCTGCTTCTCGCGATAGCGTTTGCGACGGTCGGCGCCCTCATCGCCTCCCGGCAACCGGGCAACGTGATCGGCTGGCTCTTCAGCGCCCTGGGTCTCTTTCTGCCGCTCTCCAGCGCGGGCGAGGAGTACGCCCTCTACGTCCTGAAGACCCGCCCGGATTCGCTCCCCTGGGGTGAGGTAGTCGCCTGGGCAGCTGGGTGGTTCGGAGGGCCGATCCTCTTCGTGCTGGTCGCCTTCGTCTTCCTGCTCTTCCCGAACGGGCGGTTGCTCTCGCGTCGCTGGCGGCCCGCTCTCTGGGCCAACCTCGTGGCCGTTGCCCTGCTACTGGCCTGGTACTTCAAGCCAGGACAGGTCAACAGCCTCACGCTCGTTAAGGTCTCCAACCCCTTCGGCATAGCGAGCGCGGGGGCGTTCCTCGAGCCGCTCGGTTCCATCGGGTTCTTGCTGATACTCGCTGCCGCCGTGGCCGGCGCGGTCTCGCTCTTACTCCGCCTGCGGCGGGCCGTGGGAGACGAGCGCCAGCAGCTCAAGTGGTTCCTCTTCGCAGGTGCCATCTTCTGTAGCGTGTTCGTGGCGGGGCCTGTCCTGTGGTCGCTGCCTCCGTCCTCGGGCACGGACTGGATCTGGCCCGCTCTCTTCCTGGCCGGCACGAGCACCATCCCTGCCGCCACCGGTTTCGCCATGCTCAAGTACCGTCTTTACGACATAGATGTCATCATCAACCGGACGCTGGTCTACGCTGCTCTGACGGCCTCCTGCGTGCTCGTGTACTTCGGGACCGTGGTCGTCTTGCAGTACGTCTTCCGCGTTCTCACGGGAAGCGAGTCACAGCTGGCCGTGGTGGCTTCCACGCTCGCGATCGCAGCGTTGTTCAATCCCTTGCGACGTCGCATTCAAAGCTTCATAGACCGTCGCTTCTATCGGCGCAAGTACGATGCCAGGAAGACCCTGGAGGAGTTCGGCTCCAGGCTGCGGGAGGAGACTGATCTCGACGCTTTGAAAGACCATCTCATCGGGGTGGTCAGGGAGACGATGCAGCCAGCCCACACCTCGCTCTGGATGAGGGCACAGGAGAACAGAAGAGAAGTGCGCACGTGACGGCACGGTCCGCCTCGTCTTCCAGGCTACGCGGGCGCAGTCTCCTCCTTGTCAGGACGGTGTGGCTGGTGATCGCGTTGCTTGCTGTGGCGATATTCGTCGCTGGCATTCGGCTGAGATTCGCGGAGCTTCAGCAGGTGTGTACGGCCTCCGCTAGCGTGTGTAGCAAGCACTCTCTACTGATGCCGGAGAACGTACGGGAGCTCAGTTCCCTCGGCCTCTCGCTCGGTTTCTGGGCGCTGTTCAACAGCGCCATGAGCATCATCTTCGCGTCCGTGTGGTGGGCGGTCGGCGCGATAATCTTCATGCGCAGGTCGGAAGACCGGATGGCGCTGCTCGTCTCTCTCTTCCTGGTGACCTTCACGATCGCTTTCTGGCCCGATATACCGAGTGCGCTGGCCCGTGCTTACCCCGTATTCGTGGCACCTGTCGGGGTTCTCAGGCTCCTTGGCGACATACTTGCGATGCTCTTTTTCTACCTCTTCCCGAGCGGAAGCTTCGTGCCTGGCTGGACCCGCTGGCTGGCCGTGTTGTGGCTTGCGGATCGGATATTCAACCTCTCAGTAGACTCTCTCCCCGAACCCGCTCCCTGGATAGAGGTGGTCTTCGGCGTGCTCTTTCTCGGGCTACTGGTCAGCTTCGCTTTCGCCCAGGCGTACCGTTACCGGCGGGTCTCGGGCCCGGTCGAGCGCCAGCAGACCAAGTGGGTGGTTTTCGGAGTGGCCGCGGCGCTGGTCGGGATCGGGGCCATGCTTGGACCCTACTTCTTTATCGAGCCACCGTCCTCGGAGAGGATTATCATTTCGGCCTTCACCCTGGTTCAGGTCGCAGGCGGCAACGCATTCATGTTGCTGATCCCGCTCAGCATCGGCATCGCCGTCCTGCGCTCGCGGCTGTTCGATATAGACGTCCTTATAAACCGCACCCTGGTCTACGGTTCGCTGACGGTATCACTGGTGCTCGTGTACTTCAGCGGTGTAGTCGCCTTGCATTATGTCTTCCGTGCCTTCACAGGGGGCGAGTCCCAACTGGCCGTGGTGGTCTCCACCCTTGTTATAGCCGCCCTGTTCAATCCTCTGAGAAGACGCATACAGACCTTCATCGACCGACGCTTCTACAGGCGTAAGTACGACGCAGCAAAGACGCTTGAGGCTTTCTCCTCCAGGCTTAGGGACGAGACGGACCTCGACAGGCTCAACGGCGAGCTCGTCGGTGTCGTGAAGGATACGCTGCAGCCGGCACACGTCTCGCTCTGGCTTCGGGAGGGCGGGCGATGAGGCGTCCCAGGACCTTCTGGCTCGCCTGGTTGCTCGGGGGTCTCTCGGTGGCGATGTTCGTGGCTGGTTTCGCGTTCGCGCTCCTCTCTTTGGGAATCGCCGTTCCCGCCGTGCGGACCTCTGCAGGCGGTATAGCTGATCTCTTGATCTTCTCACCCTTCTTGGCCTTCCCCATCGTCGGCGCCATGGTCGCTTCGAAGCGTCCGCGCAACCCCATCGGCTGGATCTGCCTCACCGCTGGCCTTTTCTGGATGTTCATAGTGGCGGGCGACCAGTTCACCGCTTACAGCCTTCTCAAGACAGGCTCGCCTCCTGGCCCTGCGATGTTCGACGCGCTGACCCTGTTCGCATGGGTACCCCCGGTTGGGCTGCTCGGCACTTACATGGTTATGCTCTTTCCGGACGGGAGGCTCCCTTCGAGGAGATGGCGTCCACTGGCCTGGTTCTCGGGGGTTGTGATCCTGCTCGCGAGCGTGGCCCTGGATGTCGACCCGGGACCATTGCCGCACCGGGGCGGCTTACGCAATCCGCTAGGGATCGAAGGGTACCCCTGGGTAGAGTCCGTGGGGGTAGCCCTTGTCCTGCTTTTGCCCCTTTGCATGCTTGCCTCGGCCCTGAGCCTCATCTCGCGTTACAGGCACTCGGGCAAGGAGGTCCGCCAGCAGATCAAATGGCTCGCCTTCGCCGCTTCGTTCACGGGCCTTCTGTACCTGTGCTCACTGATTACCCTGATCTTCTTCTCGCCGGATTCCCTGGTAACCGAAGGCGCGTCGCCGTTGTGGGTGTCGCTGATCATGAACTCACTCCTGATCAGCTTCGCTGGCATCCCAACGGCCATCGGCTTCGCCGTCTTGAAGTACCGTCTCTACGACATAGACGTAATAATCAACCGTACCCTCGTATACGGCGTCCTGACCCTCTCCCTGGTGCTCGTGTACTTCGGCGGCGTGGTCGCGCTGCAGTACGTGTTCCGGACGCTCACAGGAGGCGAGTCGCAGCTTGCTGTGGTGGCATCCACCCTCGCGATCGCCGCTCTGTTCGATCCCTTGCGGCGTCGCATACAAAGCCTCATAGACCGGCGTTTCTACAGACGCAAGTACGATGCGACTCGTATACTGGCGTCTTTCGGCACCCGCTTGCGGGATGAGGTGGATCTTTACACCTTGAGCGATGATTTGTTGGAGGTCGTCAGGGAGACTATGCAACCGGTTCATGTCAGCCTGTGGCTAAGGCCACAAGACGCGAAGGAGAGGGACAGATGAGCATCCGCGCCACGCGCTGGATCGCGCGCTCGGCGTGGGCTTTCTCGGTGACGCTCGTCGTGCTCAGTGTTCCCCTGTTCGTGGCGAATCGCGTGGTCGAGAACGGGATCGAACCATATCTGGTCAACCTCGTGGTCGCCGCCCTCGCGTTCTCGACCGTGGGCTTACTCGTGGCCTCCAGACGACGGGAGAACCCTATCGGCTGGCTGTTGCTGGTCACGGGCATTCTCTACGCCATCGAGATATTCACGGGCACCTACAGCATCTACGTGCTGTCTACCGCCCCTGGCTCTCTGCCGGGCGGAGTGACGGCTGCCTGGCTGACTTCGTGGGTCTGGATACTCGGCGGGTCGCTGATACCTTTCGTGTTCCTGTTCTTTCCCGATGGCCGCTTACCCTCACCCCGCTGGCGGCCTCTTGCCTGGCTCGTACTCATAGACGCCGCGTTGTCGGTTGCTCCTTACGCGTTTGCTCCCGGTCCGTTGAGAGATGTTTCGGAAGAGTCGCCTGTGATCAATCCTGTCGGCATCGAAGGAAGAGCCGGTATCCTTGAATTGTTTACAAGGATCTCGCTCTTGCTCCTCGTCCCCATCTCGTTGGGTCTGATCCTCGCCTTCTACGTGCGTTTCCGCAGGGCGCAGGGGGAGGAGCGACAGCAGATCAAATGGGTCGCCTACGCCGTAGCGTTGTTCGTGGCCGCCATCGTAGTCGTGAGCGTCTGGCCTTCGCTCGACAACTCCGTGGTGGGAAGCGCGCTGTTCCTCGCAGGAATCCTCGCGATACCATCTGCGATGGCGCTGGCCATCCTCAGGTATCGCCTGTACGACATAGACGTAATCGTCAACCGTGCGCTGGTCTACGGCGTCCTGACGCTACTTCTCGCCCTGATCTACTTCGGCAGCATCGCGTTGTTGCAGGGGATCGTGATCGCCCTGACAGGCCAGCAATCCCAGCTGGCTGTGGTGGCTTCGACGCTCATCATCGCAGCGCTGTTCAACCCCATCAGGCGCCGCATACAGGACTTCATCGACCGCCGGTTCTACCGGCGCAAGTACGACGTGGAGAAGACGCTTGCGGCCTTCGGCACGAAGTTGCGCGACGAGGTAGATCTCGAGGCCCTGACCGGCGAACTGGTAGGGGTGGTCGAGCAGACAATGCAGCCTTCTCATGTTTCACTGTGGCTTCGTGGATCGTACAGGAGGCACCGTTGAGCCGACGTACCGCTGGTGGAATTGCGTGGTTTCTGTGCGCGCTGACTCTTATCTTGATAGCCTGCACGGTCGCCCTCGCCGTCCCGAACCACTA
>DASSJP010000780.1:0-5955 GCA_035691165.1 Rubrobacter sp. | reverse complement strand
GAACTGCCGCCCCCCGGCACGACCGTATCGGCGAAAGCAGGGGCGACCATAAGGCCAACCATCAACACGACCATCGCAACGATAGCCATAAATCTGGATATCATTCTCTACTCCTTTCCTCACTCAACAACCAGCTTGCCGCGCAGCATGCCCATCTGGCAGGCGAACTCGTACTCGCCCGGCTTCTCGGGCAAGAACTCTACGGGCACGACCCTTCCCTCGGGGAGCCTCGCGCTCCTGTCGAAGTCACTAAATAGAACCATCTCGGAGCAGGAGGCGCCCTCTTCACGCCGGAAGTTCAACCGCACAGGCCTGCCGTGCTCGACGACTATCACGTCTGGCGTGTAGCCGCCTTTGACCAGAACCATCGCCTCCTGGTAGCCGCTGGTCGTCACCGGGGCCCTGTAGCCACCCCCCTTGCGTGGTCCCCAGAAGAACCAGGCTATCCCGCCGATGAGGACGAGCCCTCCAGCGACGACCACCGCGTTCGAGGCGAGGACGATCCCGGCAACCAGCGCGAGCACGCCGACTATGGCAGGCGCAGCCGCCACTCTCACCTACACCACCTCCTTTGGCTTCCAGAGCTTCAGACGGTTTGCGTTGCTGATGACCGTGAGAGAGCTGAGACTCATCGCTAAAGCCGCCAGGAGCGGCGAGAGGAGGAGCCCGATGAACGGGTAGAGGAGGCCGAGCGCCACCGGTATGCCGAGGCCGTTGTAGACGAAGGCCCCAAACAGGTTCTGGCGGACGTTGCGCATTGTGGCCTTGGAGATCTCGACCGCCGTTTGGGTGTCCTTGAGGCTTCCGCTTATCAGAGTTATGTCAGCGGCCTCTATGGCGACGTCGGTGCCCGTGCCTATAGCGAAGCCGATGTCGGCCTGCGCGAGGGCGGGGGCGTCGTTGATGCCGTCTCCGACCATCCCGACTTTCTTGCCTTCGAGCTGAAGTTTCCGGACCTCATGGGCTTTATCCTGCGGAAGGACCTCGGAGAGTACCCGGTCTATCCCGACCCGGCGGGCGATGGCCCCGGCGGTGCGCCGGTTGTCGCCTGTGATCATGACGACCTCAAGGCCCAGGTCTTTGAAGGAGGCGATTGCCTCCTTCGAGTCCTCCTTGATGGTGTCGGCGGCGGCGACGATACCGGCCGCAATGCCGTCTATGGCGACGAACATCGGCGTCTTGCCGTCGTCGGCTAGCCTGCTGGCCTCGGCCTGTAGCCGACCCAAAGAAATATCGCGCTCGCCCATGAGTCTGGCGTTACCGAGCAGGATGCGCCGTCCTTCCACGTCGGCCTCTACCCCGCGGCCGGGGATGGCGCCGAAGTCTTGCGCCTCGGGCAGATCTAGCCTCTGCGCCCCGGCGCCATCGACGATGGCGCCAGCCAGGGGATGCTCGGAGCTCTTCTCGATAGCCGCAGCGAACCTCAGGATCCCCTCCTCGACGAAGCCTTCCGCGGCCACTACGTCGGTCAGCTCCGGCTTGCCCTTCGTTATGGTGCCAGTCTTGTCGAGCACTATGGTGTTGAGCTTCGAGGCCGTCTGCAGCGCGTCACCGGAGCGGATCAGGATGCCGTTCTGCGCACCCAAGCCCACGCCGGTGGTGAGGCTCATGGGCGTAGCCATCCCCAAAGCGCAAGGGCACGCGATAATCAGGGTCGTGACGCCCACGATCAGCGCGTAGGCCAATGTCGGCTCCGGCCCGAAGACGTACCAGACCACGAACCCGGCCACCGCCAGGATCATGACCGCCGGGGTGAAGTAGGAGGAGACCACATCGACGACGCGCTGGATGGGGACCTTGGAGCCCTGAGCGTCCTGCACCATGCGGATGATGTTGGAGAGCGCCGTGTCCTTGCCGACCTTCGTCGCGCTAAAGCGGAAAGTGCCTGTTGTGTTGATGGTCGCCCCGATGACCTCATCGCCTTCGTGTTTCTCCACGGGGATGGACTCGCCGGTGATCATGGACTCGTCCACCGAGGACGCTCCCTCCAGCACCACTCCGTCCACAGGGACCTTCTCCCCGGGACGGACGACGACGGCGTCGCCGACCAGCACCTCCTCGACAGGGATATCTATGTCCCGCCCGTCTCGGACGACACGCGCCGTCTTCGCCTGGAGGCCGATGAGCTTCCTTATGGCCTCGGAGGTGCGTCCCTTGGCCCTGACCTCGAGCGCCAGCCCGAGTACGACGAGGGCCGTAACCACCACGGTGACGTCGTAGTAGACGTCGGTCATCGACTCGTCAGGGAAAATTCCGGGAAAGAGCAGCGCGATGGTCGAGTAGATCCACGCCACGCCTGTGCCTGTGGCGATAAGCGTGTGCATGTTGGCCTGCCGATGCTTTAGGCCCCGCCACATGCCGACAAAGAACTGGCTCCCACTGTAGGCCAGCACGGCGAGGCTGGCGAGCCCCATCAGGGCCCACACGAGGCGCAGCTCGGTACTCCCGCGAGGCAAGAGCTCGCGGAGTCCAGGGATGATGTACGGGTAGGACAGGATCATCGTCGGGGCGCCCACCGCCGCTGCGAACCACCACTTGCGCATGAGGCGGCGGTACTCGAGCTCCTGCTCGGAGGCCCCCTCCTCCTCTTCGCCTTGCGCGCTGGCCCCCTTCGCTTTGTACGGGCCGGCGTCCTCGACCGCCCGCTCTAGTCTCTTGAGGTCCACCGCGCCAGGCAGGTAGTCTACTTTCGCCTCTTCGGTGGCCGCGTTCATGGTGGCATCGAGTACCCCCGGCGTCGCCTTGAGGGCCTCCTCGATCTGGTTGATACAGGCCGCGCAGTACAGACCAGTGACCTTGAGTCGCACGGACGCACCCCCGACGCCGAAGCCGGCCTCACGTACGGCCTGAACCAGTCGTCCGACGCTCACCGCTCCCGGTTCATACTCGACGTGCGCACGCTCCCCCCGAAGGTTGGCATGTACAAGGCGTACGCCGGACACCGCCTCCAGCGCATGCTCCAGGGCGGGTCCGCCGGAACGAGCGCGCTTCAGACCGGTGAGCGGGAGCTCGATAGAGACCGGCCCCTCGACCGTTGCCCCAACGCCGGTCGTCGCCGAGGACGCCATCCCCCAGCTGGCATCCTCCGTCCCCATGTACTCCCGCATGTATTTAGAGTGGCCGAATCTCTGTGGGTTCGCGTCGAACCTCCTTACGCATCCCTCCGAGCAGAAGTAGAGCTCTCGCCCCTCGTAGCGGCGCGACGCATGGTCGTTTTGGGCGTCGATCAGCATCCCGCAGACCGGGTCCCAGCCAGGGCTGGATCTCGAATCTACTCTCATCTTTTCCATGTGGCCTCTCTTTCTCTAGGACCGAAGTCTCGCACCCTGCGCTGAGGTGTCCCTGAGCCTTAACTGAGGCCTGGCTGAGCATCTGGCACGCCGGTCGAGACACCGAGAGAGAAACGGGGCTGCCGTTCGCCCAAACGGCGGCCCCGCAAACAAGGAGACGGTCTCTAGACGATCTTCACCACCCGCGTCATGCCCCTCTCGGCGTGGTAGACCTGATGGCAGTGGAACGCCCAGTTACCCGGGTTATCCGCGACCCACTCTATGGCCAGACGCTCCTTCGGCTCCACGAGAACCGTGTCCTTGATTGGCCCGCGACCCGTCCCGTTCTCCACCCTGAAGACGTGGCCGTGCAGGTGCATCGGGTGCGGCATAGGGTTCTTGTTCTCGATCTCGAAGCGTACCCGCTCGTTGTGACCTACCTCTATCGGGTCGGCGTCAGGGAAGGCCTGGCCGTTGATGGTCCAGACGTAGGTCTTCTCGTTGCCCTCTAGGGTGATGGGCAGTACCCGGTCCGGGTCACCACCTTCCGGCGCCTTCGCCTCTGCGGCTGCTCTCAGATTGCCGTAGGAGAGCATCCGGCCCCCCAGCTCGGACGGCATGTGGTTCGGCGGAGGCGGCCAGCCTTCCGTCCGCGCGTAGCGCAAGACTGCGCGAGCCTGCTTTTCGGTCCCTTCCGCCTGGGCAGCGAGCTGCCAGACGCCTGGGTTGGTCGCTTCGACGAGTACGTCGTAGCGCTCCCCCATGCCGATGCGTATCGCTTCAGCCTCGACCGGCTCCACGGGCTGGCCGTCGGTATGTGTGACTCTCATGCGGTGTCCCTCTAGGGCCACGCGGTAGATGCTAGGGCTCGAAGGGTTAACGAGCCTTAAGCGCACCGTCTGTCCCCGCCGAACCTCCAGCACCTCCGGTTCCTCGGGAGGTTTCCCGTTGATGAGGTACATCGGGTAGACGATGTCCGGCGGCCACTGGGAAGGCGCGCCTCCGGCCGTGCTTTCCATGCTGGGCATGCCGTCCATCGTTTGCATGGGCTGTCCTTCCATGCCCTCCATATCCGCCATCGCGCCCTTGTCGGACTTCAGCTTCTCCATCTCTTCGTCCGGGGTGCCATTCACGCCGTCGAGCCAGTCGTCTAGCACGAGGGTGTACTCGCGGTCGTAGGAGTGGGGCTCTCGTTTCGGTTCGACGATCAGAGGCCCGTAGAGGCCCCTGTCGAGCTGCACGCCGACGTGCGAATGGTACATGTAGGTGCCGGAGACGGGGACCTCGAACTCGTAGGTGAAGGTCTCGCCGCTCCCTATCGGGGGTTGCGTAACGTCAGGGACCCCGTCCATCTTGTTGGGGACAGGCAGACCGTGCCAGTGGATCGTGGTGCCCTCAGGCAGCCGGTTACGCACGGCGACCCTCAAGGTCTCGCCCTCTTTGATCCTCATCTCGGGTCCCGGCAGTCCGCCGCCGTAGGCCCACGTGGAGACCTTTCGACCCCCGATCTCGAGGTCGAGGGGAGTGGCCTCAAGGGTGTACTTCGCGCCTGCCTGCGAGACCGGGGGTAAGGAACTCGGTCTTTCTGCGATCAAGACCCCGCCACCCACGGCAAGGGCCCGGCTCCCAGACCCGCTCCAATCAGGAACTGGCGCCGGGTCAACGTCTGGCGTTTCGCTGATTTCTTCATCGCTCTGTGCGTCTATCTTCGCCTGGCTTGCCTGCCTCACCTCCATGAGTCTTGAGCGATCCGCTTCTCGCGTAGCCTCGCAGGGGTTTGGCCAGGTCAGTCAAAGATGGGCTGGTGCGTAAGCGCCACCGTAGCGACACCGGGCTGTGCTCTTTCCTGTCCTCTCCTGGGAGCTCACGCTGGGTCTCGCCAACGCACAAAACCGTAGGATCTACACCGTTTCGTCAAACCACTCGCATATGACTCTGGCGGCCTCTTTCGGGTGAGAATTCATCCAGAACACGCTGCCGTCCACCTCCACAAACCTCTTCTTGACGAGAGGGAGCCGATTGTACAGGTCTCTTACATACGACGGATCGGTCCAGCCTCTAACAGGGACCAGAAACATAGTCGGGATCTTTAGCTCCGAGATGGGGTTCGGCGGGGGCGTTGTGACCAGAGACATGACCGCAGAAAGTGGGTATCGCCTGTCAAAGTCGGGGTCTCTCAGATACCCTTCCTTCACCAAACGTGCTTCTACTTCCCGGTTCTCTGCACTGGTGTCTATCAACTCCTCGAAGTCCAGGTAGAGCGAAATGGGAATCTTTGCCCGAGGAGCGATCTTGGAGAGGAGTCTCGCAGAAGGAACGATCAGCTTCCTTCTCTGAGCCGCGCCTCTACCCCTCACGACCGTTTCCTGGAACTTCTTCTCGGTGAGGAGCCCAGGAGAATTTTGATACACCGCGCTCTTCATCGGACCGTGGGCCAGCGCCAGATAGAAGGCCGCAAACCCGCCGAGACCTTCGCCGAATACCCCTATTCTGCCGCTGAAGTTGCTCGAGATGTGTTCGAGGGCGTCGATGTGCCGTTGTACAAGCTCCCCGATCGTATAGCCGCCTTGTTTCGGCATTATGAAGACGTTGTAACCCCTCAGGTGCATCTGATAGCCGAGTTCGGCGAAGACGTAAGAGTGACCGGCTGATCCAGGAGAGATCAGGATACTGGGATCATTCTTGC
>DASSJP010000779.1:0-9432 GCA_035691165.1 Rubrobacter sp. | reverse complement strand
GCAGAAGATAAGGGAGGCGGGCACTGAGGTAGCGGGTATTCATACGAGGGTAGGATTCCCTGCGACAGAGATCGTGGAGGTCGCTGAGGAGTTAGGTGCCGGGTTGATAGCTATGGGAAGCCGGGGGCTCGGTGGCTTAAGGAGGACTTTGATGGGCAGCGTTTCGGATTCGGTAGTTAGACATGCTCACTGCCCCGTGTTGGTTGTGCGTGCGGAGAAGGAACGAGAAGGAACGCTCAATCGAGCATGAGGCAGACTTGCTTACCTAAGGGTCTGTACTGAGAGTCCCACACGCTTAATCCCATGGACCGCTACGAGCAGCGCGAGGGGCGGCTGAAGGTCGCCCCATGGCGAGGGTGTACGCGCCTTGAAGCGATTCACCAATCACGTAGAGTTCTTAGTGGAGTAGGGTGTTCGGCGGGTAAAGATGAGGGTAGCCTATGGTATAGGCTTAAAGGTAGACCCCAGACTCGGAAGGAGGTCCTGCATGGATTTTACGCCTGGTACCAAGCTCGTGTTGCTTCTACTACCGGCGGTGTTGGTCAGCCTGATCGTCCTCCGCCGCCTCCGCCGCAACAGGTAGCGCCGAGTAGTCTCGCCCAGACCTTGTGGCTAATAGCCCGCAGACAGCCACAGAGCATCGCTGCGGCGAAGGATGTTAGTCGGTTGGCCGGAGAAGAGTAGCAGCGAGGGAGGACGGTATGGAGACCCCCATGAGCTCATCCTTGAGGACGCCTGCTCTATCCGAGAAGGCCTATGTCGTATGACTCGCTATGCCCAAGACGTTGCCGGGTCGCTGGACGCAACTATCGAAGGAGATCTAGCCGGCACTCAGGAATCTAGGCGCTCCATCTCCTCGCACATTCGAAACAGCGAACGGGCACAGGAACGGGCTCGTCTCCAGCCGCGTCGAGCCTCGTGCTGATATACGTAAATGATCAAGATTGCTTACCAGATTGGCATACTTTGTCCACGCTTTCACCCCGCTACAGGGCTATGCTCGGGTCGATACGAAATCTGACTGGCGAACCGGCGCAGCGAGGAGTGTGAGGAGGTCGTGGCTACTTCAGATATCTTCAAGATAGCAGAGCCCAGGACGTGATGGATGTGCAAGCCATGAGCGAGCTACGCACACTGGGCTCGGTGATCGACGTACTTGCTGAGCACGGAGACCGGCAAGCCGTGCTGGCGCTGCAGGAGGAAGGTGCCAAGTCCTGGTCTTATGGCGAGCTGGCCGTGCACGTACTGCGGCTGGCTCACGGGCTTACCAAAGTCGGTGTTAGCCGCGGCGACCACGTGATGCTGTTGGCCCCTGGCCAGCCAGAGTGGATGGTTGCATGCCTGGCCATAATCGGTGCCGGGGCTGTGGCCACGCCCGTGGATGTACAGCTCGGGGACGATGCGCTCAGCCGCATTCTGGACCATAGTGGTGCCAGCTTCATCTTTACCACGGCAGATCAGACCGAGAAACTAGAGCATCTCGACACGATTCTCAAACCAAAGCATATCGTGCTCGATAGAGGTAAAGAGGACCCTCGTAGCTGGCGACATCTGCTGGCAAGAAAAGATCGGCACGCAGAGCTACCACAACCAGACCCTAACGACCCGGCGGCTCTGTTCTACACCTCAGGCACTACCGGCGCCCCTAAAGGCGTGCCTTTAAGCCATGCCAATCTGGCGTTTCAGATCGACGCGATTCTTGGGGCGAACGTTGTGAACGAGAACGACCATATGCTGGTACCTTTGCCGCTTCACCACGTCTATCCATTCGTCATGGGGATGCTGGCGCCGCTCACGCTCGGCCTTACGATCGTCTTGCCTCAATCTCTGACCGGACCGCAACTCGTGCGTGCCCTCAAAGAGGGGAAGGTCACCGTAATCACAGGGGTGCCGCGCCTGTACAGCGCGCTGTATTCAGGGATAGTAGAGCGGGCCAGATCCGGCGGAAAGTTGGCAGCAGCGCTCTTCGGTATCAGCGCCGGCCTGAGCACGTGGGTACGGCGCAGGACGGGCCTTGACGCTGGCAAGGCCGTGATGCGCCCGCTACGCGAGAGGCTTGGGCCAGGGCTTAGGATTCTAGCCTCAGGGGGAGCGCCGCTCGACCCGGATTTGGCCCAGAAGCTCGAGGGTATGGGATGGCGGATCGTAATTGGTTACGGGCTCACAGAGACCTCTCCGCTCCTTGCGCTCAAACTACCTGACGGTAAGAAGCTCGAGAGCGTCGGCCAACCTATGCACGGCATTGATGTTCGCATCGACCCTTCGTCTATGCCTGGCGAGGATACGGAGCGCCGAAGCGAGAGGCGTTTGACGAGCGAACCCTACCAGGAAGGGGAGATACTGGCGAGAGGACCGGGCGTCTTCTCTGGCTACCTCAATTTGCCTGAAGAAACAGAGGACGTTTTCACTAAGGATGGGTGGTTTTGCACCAGAGATCTGGGCTACTTCGACGAAGACGGCTACCTCTACGTCACCGGCCGCGCCTCCACGTTAATCGTTACCGAAGGCGGCAAGAACATACAGCCCGAAGTAGTCGAAGAAGCGTACTTGGAGGACCAGGTCATCCGCGAGATAGGAGTGCTGCAAAGAGAAGGCAGGCTCGTGGCCGTGATCTTACCGGATCTGGATGAGATCCGTCGGCGCACCGCCGAGATAGATCGCTCCATCCGCCATGCGGTTGAAGAGGTATCGGATCGGTTGCCTTCCTACCAGCGCATCTCCGAGTACACCGTTACTCACCAACCTCTGGAGCGCACACAGCTGGGCAAGATCCGCCGACACCTCCTGGAAGAACGCTTCGATGTGGCGAAAAAAGGTGCGGAAGGCGCGAGCGAAGCGGTCGGGCCCATGCCTATAGAAGAGATGCCAGACGAAGACCGCACACTGCTTGAGAACCCTGTGGCAAGAGAGGTGTGGGAGTTGCTCGGCAGGCGATACGCCGATCGATACCTGACCCCGGATACCAGCCCGCAGCTCGACCTCGGCATCGATTCGCTGGGATGGATGGACCTGACGCTCGAGATCGACCAGAGCACGAGCGTGGAGCTCAGCGAGGAAGCGATCGGCCGCATCTACACAGTCCGAGAGCTACTAAGCGAGGTAGTCGAACAGGCAGAGGCAGGGGGCAGAAGCGTACCGCAAGCCATGCCGCTCGAGCATCCTGAAGAGATCTTGAGCGACGAGCAGAAGCGCTCGCTCGAACCCTTTGGGCCGGTCAAAGCGACGGTGGCGAGAGGCATGTTCGCCCTCAACAAGGCGATCGCCAGGAAAGTGTTTCGACTCCATATAGAAGGTGTCGAGCATCTTCCCGAGGAAGGTCCCTTTGTACTAACACCCAACCATATAAGCTCTCTCGATCCTAGTGCGATCGCAGCGGCGCTCGACTACCGTCATCTTCGCCACATTTACTGGGCGGGGAGAGCAGATACTGCCTTCAGCAATCCCCTGAAGCGCCTGGTCAGTCGGCTGGGGCATGTGGTGCCCATTGATGCCCACAGTGCAGTCTTCTCGAGTCTTGCCTTCGGGGCTGCAGTCCTCAAGCGCAAAGATAAGCTGGTTTGGTTCCCCGAAGGTCACCGCTCGCACACCGGCGAACTAGAGCCGTTCAGGCCTGGTATCGGCGTGCTTCTGAACCGCTTCCCAGTACCCGTAGTACCTGTGTTCATCCGTGGCACATTCGAGGCGATGCCGCCGGGAAAGGTCTTGCCAAGACCCACGAAGCTGATGATCGTCTTCGGGGAGCCGTTGGACCCGCGTGAATTGGAGCAGCAGGGCGAAGGCGAGCAGCCCGAAGACCGGATTGTTCAAGCACTATATGAGCATGTGATGGAATTGGTGGATGCCAGATCTTAACTCCACTCTTGTTAAGTCCCACCCTTACCATCAGCGCTGCATCTCCGACGGCGGCCAATTGAGAAGGAAGCCTACCGTGATCGCGAGAGCAAGCACCTAAGAACTCTATAGAACGCTGCTTCGATCGCTACTTCACCCCCTGGCGTATTGAGGTTAAGCTGTATGCACAATATTATGCGCTAGTAATGGCAACGATCTCGCCAAGTTCTCGGCAACGCGAGGAAGGAGGTTCTGGTAAGCGCATCGCGGGAGAGGTTTCCCGTCTCTGTCGGCCAATACGACGCCTGGCTGTTCGACCTGGACGGGGTCGTCACCGACACGGCTAGCGTGCACGCCGCCGCTTGGAAAGGGATGTTCGACGGGTATCTCAAAGAGATCTCGGATCGTGAAGGGAGTCCCTTCGTACCATTTGAGGTAGATCCAGACTATTACAGGTACGTGGACGGCAAGCCGCGCTACGAAGGTGTGGACGCCTTCCTGCGCTCGCGAGGCATCTTACTCCGGTGGGGGACGCCGGAGGACGCTCCGAGCATCGAGACGGTCTGCGGCCTCGGCAATCGTAAGAACATGGCGTTCAACGAGGTTCTGAGAACGCAGGGTGCCAAAGTTTTCGCATCTTCGGTGGCTCTGATCAGGGAGCTCAGATCCAGGGGCACGCGCGTGGCCGTTGTGACATCCAGCAAGAATGGGGAGGCGGTGCTAGCGGCGACTGGCCTCCTGAACCTCTTCGATGTTAAGGTAGACGGCAACGTCGCCGCGGAGAGGAAGCTTGCTGGCAAGCCAGCCCCCGATACCTTCGAAGAAGCTGCCAGGATGCTCGGAGCACGTCCTGAGCGGGCCGTCGTGGTGGAGGACGCGATTTCAGGAGTCAGCGCAGGAAGGTCCGGAGGCTTCGGCCTGGTAGTCGGGGTAGCACGGGGCGAGGATGCGGTAACTCTCCGGGCAAGCGGAGCCGACATCGTAGTCCACGACCTCGTGGAGATCAGCCTGGTGTAGAGCTCGGATGGACGCTCGTAGACCGGTGGCGACGGAAGGGGAGACGATGGGAGAGAAAGGGGAGATCATCGCAGGGGAGTGGACGCTTGCCTACGACCACTTCGACCCCTCTGAGGAGGGTCTGCGAGAGGCACTGACCTCCACAGGCAACGGTTACTTCTGCACACGAGGCACCCTCGCGTGGGCTAATGCTGGAGGGGCGAGCTATCCCGGCACCTACACCCACGGTGGATACAATCGTGAGACGACGATCATGGCCGGCGTGCCTGTCCTCAACGAGGACCTGGTGAACCTCCCTAACTGGCTCTTGCTCGAGCTACGGATCGAGGGGGAGGAGGCCGTCGGCTTGAACAATGTCGACCTTCTCTCCTACCGCCACGAGCTAGACATCCGTAACGCCGTGCTCAAGCGCAATCTGAGGATTCGTGACCGGGCAGGCCGCGAAACGACGCTACAAACCCGCCGCTTCGTCAGCATGGCTAACATGCACCAGGCAGCCATCGAGGTGGTGGCCACCCCGGAGAACTGGTCAGGGAGGGTGGAGGTGATAACGGCGCTGGACGGCAGGGTCACGAATAGGGGTGTCGCCCGCTACCGGCAGCTCGAAGGCCGTCACCTGAACCCGGTCTCTCCGAGGACGTTCGGCCCAGAGATCATCGCCCTCAAGGTGGAGACACGCCAGTCGGGCATCTACTTTGCCGAAGCGGCGCGCACGCGCGTATATGGAGAGCACGGACAAATCGACGTCGAGCGCACGCTCTACCAGATGGAGGACTACATACATCAGGTGCTCTCCTTCGAGGTCGATGAGAAGGTTCCTGTGCGCGCCGAGAAGATGGTTGCCTTCTACACTTCGCGCGACCACGCCATAAACGAGCCTCTTGGCAACGCCGGCAAGGCGGTCGAACGCTACCCAACTTTCGCCAAGGCCCTCGGTCGCCACATGAGGGCCTGGGATGAGTTGTGGTCGGTGTGCGACATGCGCATTCCCAGGGACGACCGGGTGCAGCTTCTGGTTAGGCTGCATATCTCCCACATCCTTCAGGTCTGCTCGCCCCACACTGCCGATCTCGACGCCGGGGTGCCGGCGCGCGGGCTCAACGGCGAGGCCTACCGCGGGCACATCTTCTGGGACGAACTCTACATATACCCGTTCCTCAACTTCCGATTGCCTGAGATCACGCGCGAACTGCTCATGTATCGCTACCGACGCCTCGACGAAGCACGGGCAGCGGCCGAAGAAGCCGGCTACAGGGGAGCCATGTACCCGTGGCAGAGCGGTTCCGATGGTACGGAGGAGACCCAGGTCGTGCACCTCAACCCCAGATCGGGGAAGTGGGAGCCAGACCTGAGCCACAGCCAGAGGCATGTGAACGCAGCCATCTTCTACAACATCTGGCACTACTATCAGGCAACAGGTGACTTCGAGTTCCTGCTGGAGCATGGCGCGGAGATGATGCTGGAGATTACTCGCTTCTGGGCGAGCATCGCCCGCTTCAATCCCGAGCGGGCTCGCTACGAGATAAACGGCGTCATGGGCCCGGACGAATTTCACGAGAAGTATCCAGGCTCCGAGGAGGCGGGCTTGAGGAACAATGCCTACACCAATGTGACGGTCGCCTGGATCTCGGAGATTGCCCAAGAGGTGCTCGACCTGCTTCCCGAGCGGCGTCGTCAGACTTTGTGCGAGAGCCTCGAGCTTACAGACGACGAAGTCCACACTTGGGATGACATAAGCAAAAGGATGTTCGTGCCGTTCCACGCCGGCGGCATCATCAGCCAGTTTGAAGGATACGAGAACCTGGAGGAATTGGACTGGGATTCCTACCGCGCCAGGTACGAAAACATCCAGCGTCTCGACCGCATACTCAAGACGGAGGGTGACGATCCCAACCGCTACAAGATCTCCAAGCAAGCCGACGTCCTGATGCTGTTCTTCCTGTTCTCAGAGGAGGAACTCCAGCGGATTTTCGGGAGGCTAGGCTACGAGTACACGTCCGACACAGCCAGCAAGAACATCGCTTACTATGACCGCCGAACGTCTCACGGCTCGACTTTAAGCCTAATCACGCACGCTGCCATCCTTGCCGACCTGGATCCCGAGAGGGCGTGGGAGATGTTTATGATGGCGCTGGAGAGCGACGTCGGAGACATTCAGGGTGGCACTACCCAGGAGGGTATCCACATGGGGGTGATGGCAGGGACGCTGGACCTGATCCAACGCCGCTACGCCGGAAGCGAGATCCGTGATGACATCCTCTACTTCGCCCCGAAGCTGGTTGAGAATCTGGATGGACTGTCTTTCCATATGCGGTTTCGCGGCACACCGTTGCAGATAACAGTGGAACTTGGGAAGCTGACGGTCGCTGCGCAAAACGATGGTACCAGTTCGCCCATTAAGGTTGGGGTGGGCGATGAGATCCGGGAGGTTAAAGATAATGAGCGGTATACCTTCGCTGTGTAGGAAGAGGTGGTGGAGAAGCTCGGACTCAAGAAGAAACTCAAGTATCCACCTCAGTCCCTAAGCACTCTCCACCGCAATCTTCCAGCAAGGACCAGTTTCCTCCGGTGATCCTGCCCCTGTTGGACCGCGGCGTAGCCTACGCGGGAAAGGTCACCCTAGGCGCAGAACGAGGAGGGGGTCCCCCTCCTATGGGTCCCCCGTCGCTTCGAAGAAGGCAAGCTGGCCGAGTGAGCTTCTCTACCTGAGCGAGACTAGCACGTGGTTGATGGCATCCGGGTTCTCTGCCGTGCCGTCGCCCAGATCGATAGTGAGCTTGTAGGTGCCCGGATCTAACCCCTTGGTACTCCAGTTGTAGATGTACTGTTCGCTTTCGGCGTCGTAGCGGAACTCATTGCCCGTTGCAGGAATCACCTCGACGGGGTTCTCCAGTACATCTCCACCTATGGCGTCGGAGAGGTTGGTCACCTTGAGCGTGGCCCTTGCGGTGGTAATCTCGGCGCTCTCTTCGGTAAGCTTGAACTTCACGGGAACCGTGGAGCCCGCCTTGAATATGGAGCTACCATCAGCGTTTATGGGCTGTAAGACCCCGCTCCAAGCGTAGATCGGTCCCCAATCAGGCTTGGAATCCTCCACCGAGTTATTGGTTAGACGCACGGGGTTCGAGCCGTCGGCGTTCATCACCCAGATCTCTTTGTTGTCGATCTCAACGGGAGTGTTCCCGTCCCGGGTGCTGGTGAACGCTATCTTCGTACCGTCAGGGGAGAAAACTGGGGACTCATCGATCACGCCGTTGTTGGTCAGGCGAACCGGATCCGAGCCATCGGCATTCATCACCCAGATCTCGCTCTTAGGACTGCCTCGATTGCTGGAGAACACTATCTTCGTACCGTCGGGAGAGAAGTTTGCGAAGGTGTCCAACGCCGCGTTATTGGTAAGGTTTGTCGCGTCGTCAGTGGCCGGATCGGTGTCCATCACCCAGATGTCATCGTTGCCGGCGATACGGGTGAACGCTATCTGCTTCCCGTCTGGCGAGAAAGCCGGAAACCTCTCCAGAAGCTGATTATTGGTGAGACGAACGGGGTTGGTGAGGCGGACGGGATTCGTAGCCTCAACATCCATCACGTAGATCTCGTTGTTAGCATCGCGCGCGCTTGTGAACACGATCTTCTTGCCATCGGAGGAGAAGGCGGACTGGAAGTTGTGTCGCGTCGCCAACGAGTCGCCGGTGAGCCTGGTCAGGTTATCGCCCTCTGGAACCCCGTCGCGGTCCTCGGCCTCCATCACCCAGATCTCGTCGGTGCCACCTTGAGGGCTGCTGGGGGCCGGACGACGGCTGGTGAACGCCAACCGTCCGCCGTCCGGCAAGAACGATGGCAGCAGATCCCTGCCCGCAGTAGATGTGGCGGTGGAGCTCTCGTTGTAGGTGAGACGGGTCTGATTTGTACCGTCTGCGTGCATCACGTAGATCTCTTCGTTCGTGATGAGCCTACCCGTGGTGGGGTCTTTGATGCTATCCCGAGTACTCACGAAGGCGATCTTGCCATTCTCTCCTGGCAAGGCCGCTCGCACAGGCACCAACGCCACTCCCAGAATCAGTAGGCCTGTCGTCAAAGCCGCAAAGCTGACCATGGCCACGAGCGTTAGCAGTGAGCTTCTTCTCTTACCCGGTGACGTTCGCTTTGTGTATGTTGGGGCGCTCATGCTTGACCATCTCCTTCCACCCCAGAGTAGGTGTATGTATCGAGCCCTGTGAGAGCGAGCGGTTGTGAGAGCCAATGCTCTCCAGGCTTACGCTAACCTCGCTACCGCCCGCGATGTATTATCGCCCATCATCGGCGGACACTACTCCTTCCTGGCGCCATCTTACCTAGCTGAAGTTCGATTCAGTGTCAGTCTGCTACAAACGTCTTGGCCTGTAATGACACATATTGATGTTTCCACTAAACAGAATTGATCAAGATGCTCGGAACCAGGCTTATTTATTGATGCTCGGAGAGCTCGACTTTAGCCATTGGGCTGCACGGCAAACCGCATCTCTTTGGGTTTCTTGGATGCCCGTCGGACTTTTTGCGGGTCGGTGTAGGCGACCAATACGCAAAAAGTCCCCGAAGCCTTTACGG
>DASSJP010000778.1:0-4033 GCA_035691165.1 Rubrobacter sp. | reverse complement strand
TCCCCCTTGAACTCGATCATGCGATATGGATGCCGTTAGTCTTGTGCCTACTCCTCTGGTAAGGGACTAGCCTGCAAGCCCCACCTTGCGAAGCAGTGGCTGCGTGCTCTTCGAGGCGAAAGTGACCAACCACGAGCCTTTCGCCTTAGTGCGCTCTTGACGAAGCCGCTTCTGGAGCCTGTATGTGCTCACCTCCCGCCTTATCACCTCGTTGCGCTCACCGACGAAGTAGGGATTGAATTCCATATAGTTCATCTTTCTCTTCCTCCTTCCCTTCGATTAGCTTAACCGTTACGAGCACAACTATGGCCCGCTTTGGCAATCGGCACATCGTAGAAACTACGTAGTGAGATACGTATCTTTGGGCGAAAGTTAGAGATGGGCGACTACGTAGTTTGCCATCGAGGCGTTTTCGTCCGCAGACTGCGAACTTCGCAGAACGCCAACTCCGCGACATTCATAAAACTGCATAAGAAACGGGAGCACGAGGCCTCGGAGCGGCCGAACACGTACTCGCGAGCGGACCCAGCTCTAGTGGTAGCCGTAGATCGGTCCACATTGGACACTTTTACTACTTGCGTTTGCTACCGGTAGCAACGCTGCCCGCATAATCTTTCGCCGAAGCGTATATTCGTCGGGCATGCGGGCGGCGGAGAATTTCTCCGTTTCTCTGCCACACTCGGCCGCGGCCATACAGGGCGCTATCGCCGGCCCGGTTCGGACCTCGTATATACCAAAACCGCCTACAAGTTTCGTCTTCTCCGATTTCTGCGAAATTCTGGTGTTCAGGCTTCTCCGAATTTCGGTGCCTCTTCGTAGAAAGTTTGAAATGATAGTCCTGCACTTCGGTCGGATTCATCGAAGATTCATCGCTGCCCACTACGCTACTTTCGTTAGGTAACTTCGGGGGAGGGGGGCTTCTTAGCTCTCCCCCCTAGCGAAGGGAGCAAGAAGATGGTTGGAGTCAGTAACTCTAAGGTGTGGGCGGTAGTGGTGGCTGCCATGGTCGCTGCTATGGTGATTGCGCTGATGTGGTTTGAGGTAGAACCGGCACGAAGCGCCACCTCGGTCCCAACGGGCTTGACGGACTCTGTAGTCGCCCAGGTCAACAAGCCCACTTCTATGACCGTGGCCCCCGACGGACGGTTGTTAGTTACGCAGAAGGCTTCCAACAATGTTGGCAAGGTGCGGGTGATCAAGAACGGCCAGCTCTTGAGCAAGCCCTTCCTGAAAGTCGACACCGACACCTCATACTTCCGGGGTGTCCTTGGCATTACGCTCGACCCCAACTTCTCGACCAACCATTACGTATACATCTTTTACACGGCGACGAGTCCAACAGTCCACAACCGTGTTAGCCGCTTCACCGCAAACGGCGACGTGGCCGTGGCCGGCAGCGAGAAGGTACTGCTCGATCTGCCGACCCTGGGCACTTCCGGGGGGCACTACGGAGGGGCGCTGCGCTTTGGCGCGGATGGCAAGCTCTACATCGGGGTAGGAGATGACGTCACCCCCGCCGATACGCAATCCCTTAACATCGTCAACGGCAAGGTCTTGCGCATCAACCCCGACGGCACCATCCCTTCCGACAACCCGTTCTACGTAAGCACCTCCGGCAACAACCGGGCCATCTATGCACTTGGGGTTCGCCAGCCTTACAGCCTGGACGTACTTTCCGGTACTCTTCTTAAGCTGTACATCAACGATGTGGGAGAGGACAGCTGGGAAGAGATAGACCAAGCGGTGTCGGCAGCCAACTACGGATGGCCGACCTACGAAGGCTTCGTGGCTTCGCCTGATCCAAGCCTCCAGAACTATCAAAACCCTGTGTTCTATTACGCACACGGCACGACCCTAGACACAGGCTGCTCGATAACTGGCGGAGCCTTCTACGACCCGGCCACGACAAGGTTGCCGTCTCAGTATCAGGGGAAGTACTTCTACGCGGACTATTGCGGGGGATGGATCAGATACATCGACCCAGCGGACACCAGGACGAGCTACCCCTTCGCGAGTGGTATGGTCAAGCCGGTGGACCTTGAGGTGGGCGACAACGGCAGCCTTTACTACCTGTCGTACGGCTCGAGCACCGCGCCGGCCTCCGTGCACGAGATTCACTAAAGGAGCGAGCAACTAGAGGGTGAAGGAAAACGATTGGCTGGCAGAGGGCCGGGGTCGCTAGCAACCCCGGCCCCTCCGCTTCTTACCCTTATTCAGCTAAGTGCGTGGAAGAGGTCTTTTCGAAGCTTGCCTAGACCGGCGCAAGCTGGGGCGAGGAGCTGTTCGTGGATTCCACCACGGTCAGGACAAACGCCGCCACAGCAGCCCTGATCCCCAGACTCGCTGTGCTGGATCATCTCGAGGAGTTGTTCGAGGAAGAGCCGGACGACGCTACCGAACCTGCCAGCGGGCCGGTAGGGATGGCTGATGCGGTTCTGCCGGGCGCGGATGACGAGCAGCTCGCCGAAGCCAACGCCGCCCGAGAAAACTTCATCTCCAGCGCTGGCAGGTACGGCACCAAATCCCGGACGCCAAACCCCAAGAAGATCAGCGATCATGTCGTAAACAAAACAGACCTTGACGCCTGCCTCGCAGGACACGTCAAAGGCACCGCCCGGTTGGGCTACAAGGTCCACTACGTGGTCGACGGCGGTAAGGCCCGGGTTATCCTCACCGCCCTGGTCACCAAGGCCGACGTCAAAGACAACCAGCCCATGCTGGACCTCCTTTGGCACACGACTTTCCGCTGGAAGCTTCGTCCCCACCACGTCACCGGGGACTCCGTCTACGGCACCATTCCCAACGCAAAAGCGGTCGAGCAGGCCGGGATCAGAGCCTACATGCCGGTCATCGACTACACCTGGGGCAAGAGGACCTTCTTCCGCAAGGACGAGTTCACCTACGACGCCGAGCGGGATGTCTACGTCTGCCCCGCCGGAGAGCCTGCAAAACACTGGCGCGAGAAAGAAGCTCGGGCTCACCCGCTACGTGGCCGACCCGGAAGTTTGCAACTCCTGCCTCTTGAAGAGCGAATGCACCGAGGGCAAGAGCGGGCGCGCGGTCAACCGCAACTTCGACGAGGAGTATTTCGAGAAGGTCAAGGGCTACTATGAGCTAGAAGCTTACAAGAAGGCGATGAGGAAGAGGAAGGTATGGATAGAGCCGCTGTTTGGCGAGGCCAGGCAGTGGCACGACATGGAGAGAATGGGGCTCAGGATGCTGTAGAGGGTGAACTGCGAGGTCCTGATCACCGCCAGCGGACAGAACATAAAGTGGCTTCTCACGTTCGGCAGCCGCGGGCCACTGAGGCCGGCGCAGGTGGCGGCTCTGCAGCCTCCGGAGCGACCGCTATTCTATCTCGATCGCCGTAGGCATAGGGTTCATCGGCGGTCATGTACACGGCACTGTTGCGTATTTCAACAGGCTGCCCGGACCCTACAGCATCACTTAGCTCGTTCGTGGGCTACCCTTCCGTGGGAGCAAGGAAGGGAGAGAGGCATGGTTGCCCAAGACGGGGTCGTCGAACCACCGGCCGTCGGCGGATGGTCGAAGACGTTGGGAGAGCTGCATCGGCGGATAGGCCACCGCTTCGCCCGCTCGGAAGCCAGGGAACGGGTCAAGCGCTACCTCCTCGGGCTGCTCGGCCACGTCGAGCGCAAGAACGGCTGGCAAATGGCCGAGGCCATAGGCGAGCACGATCCGCAGGGCGTGCAACGCCTACTCAACTCGGCCAAGTGGGACGCCGATGCGGTACGAGACGACCTGAGAGAGTACGCGCTCGAGCACCTCGCGGACGAAAGGACGGGCGTGCTCATCGTGGACGAAACCGGCTTCCTCAAGAAGGGCGAGAAGAGCGTCGGCGTTGCGCGTCAGAACACGGGGACGGCCGGCGACACGGTCAACTGCCAGGTGGGGGTGTTCCTGGCCTACTCCTCCGAGAAGGGAGCGGCGTTCTTGGATCGGGCGCTCTACCTTCCGAGAGCGTGGACGAACGCCCCCGCAAGAAGGGCGGAGGCCGGCGTCCCCGAGGGAC
>DASSJP010000777.1:0-4045 GCA_035691165.1 Rubrobacter sp. | reverse complement strand
GCGACTATTCGGCTTAGGTAAGGCGGATTTCCGGAGTTATACACATATCCACAGGCCTTATTATTATTATTGTTCTAATAGATATATGGTTTAGGTAGTAATAATAAGGTGAGAAGGAGGCGATATGAGGGCTGTTTGTAGCACGGAAACGTTTGGCAAAAAGTTGGCGTTAGTCTCGCGTGGGGTATCTGCGAGGTCCACCATCCAGTTGCTCGGAGGGATACTTCTGGAAGGTGGGGGGGAGGGACTCAAGTTATCGGCGACGGACATGGAGATCTCGATCCAGACGTCGTCGCCGGCGGAGGTCGAGGGTGACGGACGCGTGGTCATACCGGCCCGCATCTTCAACGACATAGTACGGTCGTTGCCTGGCGGAAACTTCTCGCTGGAGTACGATGAGTCGGAGGCAACCGTCAGGCTCGTGGCTGGGGAGAACGAGTACCGCATCAGAACTTACGCGGCCGACGACTATCCGCAGCTTCCGGTCTTCCCCGAGGAGGGGACCTTCAGGATGCCGGGGGACTCGCTCGTCGAGACCGTCGAGAAAGTGTCGAGGTCGTATTCGAGGGACGAGACCAGGCCCGTGCTGACGGGAATTCTCATCAGCTTCGAGGATTCGCGGGTGCGCATGGTTACGACGGACTCGTATCGCCTGAGCATCAAAGAGACGGAGCTTGCGACTACCCACTTCGAGGGATCGAGGGAGGCCATCATACCGGCGCGGGCCATGCAGGAGGTCTCGAGGATCTTCTCCGCTTCTGACGAAGAGGACGTCGAGGTGGCGCTCTCGGAGAACCAGGCGCTGTTCAGGATCGGGGAGGTCGTCTTCGGCACCAGGCTCATCGACGGAAACTTCCCCGAGTACAGACGACTCTTGCCGAACGCCTTCGAGCGAGAGATCTCGGTGAAGCGGGAAGATTTGATCGGCACGTTGAGGCGCGTAAACCTCTTCGCCGCCCGCCAGACGCCGCCGGTCCCTGTCAGCCTCTCATTCTCCGAGGGCTCGGTCGAGGTGATCGTGCACAACGGCGAGGTCGGAGACGCGCACGAGAGGCTGTCAGCATCGAGCGAGGACGAGTTTTTGATCTCCTTCAACCCGAGCTACCTGCTCGACGGTGTCTCGGCGATTGATTCGGAGAAGGTCGTCTTCAAGCTCAACGAGCCCCTCAAGCCGGGACTCATAGTGCCCGAGGCGAACGGTAACGGTGAAGAGCCTGACTTCCTGTACCTGATCATGCCGATGCGAGACCCGTCCCGCAGTTGACGGTCCGAGCACCTTGCGAATCCCAGCCGGCACAACCCTCGGCCAGGCGCTGAAGGCGGCGAGCCTCGTCGGGACGGGTGGCGAGGCGAAGGTCCTGATCCAGTCCGGAGAGGTCAGCGTGAACGGTGAGGTCGAGACGCGCCGCGGCCGCAAGCTCGAAGAGGGCGACGTTGTCGATGTGGGGGACGAGCGGTTGGAGATCGGTTGAGCGCTTACCTCAGGGCCCTGCGCCTCGTGAACTTCCGTAACTACGTCGACGCCACAGCGCTTTTCTCCCCTGGTCTGAACGTGGTCGTCGGGGACAACGCCCAGGGGAAGACGAACCTGCTGGAAGCCATCTCTTTCAACGTCACCGGCTCCTCGCCCCGCACACCGAAGGAGAACGAGGTCGTCCGGTGGGGCGCCGACTTTACCCGCACGGAGGCCCGCATCGCCTTCGACGGCTCCGAACGCAGCGTAGCAATCGGCTACGCCCCAGGACAGAAGAAGCGCATTACGGTCGACGGTGTCCCCGCCACGTCTCTCACGAACTACGCCGCCGGCGGCGCAGGAGCCCGCGTAATTACGTTCTTCCCCGATGACATAACGGTAGTAAAGGGCGCGCCCTCGGACCGCAGGGAGTTTATCGACGTGTTGCTCTCTTCGCTGCGACCCGCCTACGCCCGCGCCGCCATCGAGTACGCCAAAGCCGTTGCTCAGCGCAACCAGCTCCTGAGGCGCATCAGGGACGGGTTCTCTTCCGAGAGGACGCTCGCGACGTGGGACAGGAAGGTCGTCGACCTCGGAACAACCATCCTGGAGGGGCGCGAGGTGGCGCTGCCGGTCCTCGAAGAACATTTCAAAGACTCTCTAAGGACCCTGTACGGCCCCGAGAAGGCCGCGATACGCTACGGGTATAGCGCGACCCTCGAAGAGTACTCCGAGGCGCTCAGAGAGGCGCACAGCGCCGACGTCGAGCGGGGGACGACCTCGGTGGGACCACACAGGGACGACTTCGAGGTCTTGCTCGGAGGGGTAAACCTGACTACCTTCGGGTCTCAGGGGCAGCAGAGGCTCGCAACGCTCGCTCTAAAATTCGCGGCCAGGGACTACGTGCGGGGGACAGTTGGGGAGGACCCGATCCTGCTCTTCGACGACGTGATGAGCGAGCTCGACGAGCGCCGCAGAGAGTACCTGGCAGGCTACTTTCTGGAGAGTGCCCAGGCCGTCATCTCGACGACCAACCTCGACTATTTCGACCAGGAAATCTTGAGAAGAACACGCATCATACGCATATCTGGTGGTTCGATACTGGAGACCGCAACAGATGGTGCCAGGAGGTAGCGCAGCCTCGCGAAACCGGCTTATTTAAGCCACAATGGGGCCTAGAGAGGCGTTGGGAAAGCGCGGGGGATGTGTTACAATCTACGGGTGCAAAGGTACTATAAGAAGAACGGAACTCCGGCGAAGGCGCCGGTCTAATTACGAGGAGGGTCCGGTTCTTTGGCGGCTAACCCTGTTTCCAAGAATGCTACGAGCGCGTACGATGCAAGTTCGATCCAGGTCCTCGAAGGCCTCGAAGCCGTTAAACGGCGGCCCGGTATGTACATCGGATCGACGGGTCCGAGGGGTCTTCACCACCTCGTCCGGGAGATCATAGACAACTCGATAGACGAGGCGCTCGCCGGGTATTGTGCGGAGATACTCGTCACCATCCACCAGGACAACTCCGTGACGGTCACCGACGACGGGCGTGGCATGCCTGTTGGCAAGATGGCGAAGTATGGCAAGCCTGCCGCCGAGGTCATCATGACGACCCTTCACGCCGGCGGGAAGTTCGGCGGGGAGGGCTACAAGGTATCAGGAGGACTGCACGGCGTGGGCGCCTCCGTGGTGAACGCGCTCTCCGAGTGGCTGGAGCTCGAGGTCAGGCGCGAGGGTCACGTGTGGAGCCAGCGTTACGAGCGCGGGTTCCCGAAGAGCGATCTCACCAAGGACCGCAAGCTCAAGAAGGGCGAAGGGACGGGGACGACCGTAAGCTTCATGCCCGACCCCGAGGTCTTCACCGAGACCCAGGACTTCTCCTTCGATACCTTGAGCCGCTGGTTCCGCGAGTGGGCTTTCCTGAACAAGGGACTCAAGATCCGGCTCGTGGACGAGCGCGATGAGGACAGGGACGTCACGTACCAGTACGAGGGCGGCATCAAGGACTTCGTGGAGCACATCAACGAGTCGAAGGATCCTGTCCACAAGACCGTCTTCTACCTGGAGCGCGAGGAGGAGAACGGAGACGTAGAGGTCGCGATGCAGTGGAATAGCGGCTTCCAGGACTCCGTCTTCACGTTCGCCAACAACATCAACACGCACGAGGGTGGGGCGCACCTCTCGGGTTTCAGGTCGGCGCTTTCGCGTACGATCAACGCCTACGCCCGCCAGAAGGGACTCCTGAAGGAGAAGGAGGAGAACCTGACCGGCGACGATATCAGGGAGGGGCTGGCTGCTGTCATTTCGGTGAAGTTGCAGGAGCCGCAGTTCGAGGGGCAGACCAAGACCAAGCTCGGCAACACCGAGGTCAAGGGGCTCGTGGAGAGCGCGACCAACAGGTATCTCTCCGAGTTCCTGGAGGAGCGTCCGGGCGAGGCCAAGGCCATCGTCAACAAGGCTTTGCAGGCCGCCAGGGCGCGGCTCGCGGCCAGGACGGTGAGGGAGAAGATCCGCAAGGGCTACCTGGAGAGCTCCACGCTTCCGGGCAAGCTCGCCGACTGTTCCTCCAAGGACCCGGCCCGCAGCGAGCTCTACATC
>DASSJP010000776.1:0-2302 GCA_035691165.1 Rubrobacter sp. | reverse complement strand
ACCCGCGATCGCCACGTTCCTGGGAGACAACCTGGTGCTCCCTGGACAACTCTGGCGTCTGGCGTGGCCGATACAGCTCGCCGCAGTCCTGACGCTGGGCTGGCTACTCTGGACGGCGTTGGTCTATGTCGTGGGGTGGCTTCAGAGGTTCGTGCCAGCACGTTTCCTATTCGCAGCCTTGCCCGTCATACTGGTCGCAGTACTGACGGTCGCGGCCGTGCCTCAGGCGCGTCCGGGCATGGAGTCGATACAGGCTCACAGGGAGGCGAGTCGGGCGTCAGGGGGCTACCCCGCGGATCCCATCTACCCCTGGTTCCGCGACAAGATACATTCTCCCGTGGTCGTGCTGGCGCCGGATATCCAGAGCGCCCGCATACCTGCCTACTCTTTCGAGGCGAACGTCGTCAGCCGCAGGGGCAGCCTAGTCCTCAAGGTCCTCCCCAAGCTGGAGAAGCGGGTGCCTGGCCGGATCGAGGTGCCACAGGGCTCGCTCGACGTGCGGGACTTCTTCCGCGGGACGACACAGCAGAAGGCGATGGAGATCCTGCGCCGCAACGAGGTGGATTACGTGATGATCCCGAAGGATTCGCCCCTGAGAGGGGCACTCGACCGCCTGCCCGGCTTCGAACCGGTGGACGAACCGAGCGACAGGTACGACCTGTACAGCGTGGACCGCAGAAAACTCCCCTGAAGGTCCCATAATCATGAGGAGATCCGAAAGCTCCTTCCGCCCCGGTCTTTTCTGTAGAATGGGCGCTCCGGACCTTGCTCCTAGGAGGCAGTGCGCTTGACGTTTTTCGGAAAGCTAGGTGGCAGAATAGTAGGCGCTCCTTCGATACTCGCGGCTGATTTCGCCTATCTGGCCGAAGAGGTGCTGAGGGCTGAGGGGGGTGGCGCGGAGCTTGTCCACTTCGACGTTATGGACAACCACTTCGTCCCCAACCTGACGGTAGGTCCGGCTGTGGCGGCCTCGCTCGCTGCGGCGGTAGATCTACCCATAGACGCCCATCTCCAGGTAACCAACCCCGACAACCTCATACCCTCTTTCATCGAGGCCGGGGTGGTCAGCATCTCCGTCCAGCCCGAGGTGGTCACGCATCTGCACCGGACCCTGGATATGATCCGAACCGGCGGCTGCGAGGCCGGCGTCGCGCTGAACCCGACGACCCCGCCCGAGCTCATAGAATGGGCGCTCCCTTACGTGAGCTACGTGAACGTCATGAGCGTCAATCCGGGCTTCGGAGGACAGGCTTTTATCCCCGAGATGGTCGAGAAGGTCAGGCGCCTAAAGGAGATGACCGACGTTCCCGTAGAGGTGGACGGGGGTATCACGGTCGAGACCGCGCCGCTGATGGTCGAGGCCGGCGCCCAGGTTCTCGTCGCCGGCTCCGCGGTTTTCAAAGGCGACCCCGCCACCGAGATGCGCAGGATCATCGAGGCCGGCCAGAGTGCGCGCCACGCTTCAGGTCCAGAGGTGTAGTCCGGCGTCGATTTGTGGGGTAATGGCTGTGCCATAACCGCGAGCCTCACAGAATCTCCTCCTACCTATTACGCAACTCATACCTTTTGCCTGTGATGACCTTCCTTGTTAGCGCAATGACTGTGTGGTAGCTTTGACCTGCTAACTTTCGGGGGCGGGTGGAATTCCCGCACCGGCGGTGAGCCCGGGTAGTAGGGGGTTTACGCGTAAACCCCCTACTACCCGGGGAGCCCGCGAGCCACCTGGGACAGCCAGGAGGTTGAGCCGGTGAAGGTTCGCGTTCGCGACGAGCCGTAGTCCGGCGCCGACGGTCAGAGTCCGGATGGGAGAAAGGAAGATGTACTGCGGGATTCGATTATGGATCTCGCCCGCCGCCTGGCCGAGCGCGGGCGTTACACGGTTGCGCCAAACCCTCTAGTGGGTGCCGTCGTCGCGCGTGACGGGAGCGTGGTGAGTGAGGGCTGGCACTCAAGGGCTGGTGGGGACCACGCCGAGATTGTGGCCCTCAACGAAGCGGGAGGAGCTGCGCGCGGGGCCACCCTCTACGTTACCCTCGAGCCCTGCAACCATTACGGCAGGACGCCACCCTGCGTGGACGCGATCCTGCGCTCGGGCATCTCACGCGTTGTCGTCGGGCACCTTGACCCAAACCCCAAAATGCAGGGCAGGAGCGTGGACATCCTTCGCGAAGCCGGCGTCGAAGTCGAGGTGACCAAAGACGACAACTTCGAGCGACAGAACGAACAGTACCTGCATCACATGAGGACGGGAAGGCCCTTCGTCCACCTCAAGCTCGCCACGACCCTCGACGGCAAAATCGCC
>DASSJP010000775.1:0-3742 GCA_035691165.1 Rubrobacter sp. | reverse complement strand
GCAAGACCATTGACACCTTCGAAGACCTGAACCTGGACAACGTTATCGTGAACGCAGCGGGCTGCGGCTCGACGATGAAGGAGTACGGTCATCTCCTGCGCGACGACCCCGAGTACGCCGAGAGGGCGAAGGCGTTCAGCGCGAAGGTGCGCGACGTCTCCGAGTTCCTGCAGGAGCTTGGACCAGTCGCGGAGCGCCATCCGCTACCCGTCACGGCGGCCTATCACGACGCATGCCACCTTGCGCACGCGCAGGGCATCCGCAAACAGCCGCGCCAGACCCTCAAGCAGATACCAGGGATGGACGTGAAGGAGATCCGTGAGGCGGAGATCTGCTGCGGATCAGCCGGCATCTACAACATGATCGAACCCGAGCCCGCCTCCGAACTCGGGGAGCGCAAGGCGAACAACATCCTCAGGACCGGCGCGCAGATGATCGTGACGTCGAACCCAGGCTGTATGCTCCAGATACAGTCTTCCCTGAAGAAGATGGGCCACGATGGCCTCCCGATGGCCCATCCGATGGAGGTCCTCGACGCCTCTCTACGCGGAGAGCCGGTAGAGACGCTGCTCGACAAGTAGCGTGAGAGCCGCCAGATCCCTGCTCGCCGTTCCCGCCACGCGGCGGAAGATGGTCGAGAAGGCGATTGCCTCTGACGCCGACGCCGTCTTCCTCGATCTCGAAGACGCGGTCGCCCCTGACAGCAAAGCCGCGGCCCGCAAAGATGTCGTTCGCGCCCTCAAGGAGCTCGACTGGCGTGGTCGTTCGTCGCTCTTCCGTGCCAACGCCCTGGATACTCCTTTCTTTTACAGGGACCTGATCGAGGTTGTAGAAGAGGCAGGCGAAGCTCTGTACGCCGTCATGGTCCCGAAGATAGACCGCCCCGAAGACCTCCACGCCGTCTCCACCCTGCTCTTCCAACTAGAGATGGCGACGGATCTGGAACCCGGCAAGATCAAACTCGAAGCCCAGATAGAGAGCGCCGAGGGCCTGACCCACGCAGACACCATAGCCCGCGCCACCTCCCGCCTCCAGGCCCTCCACTTCGGTCCGGGCGACTTCGCGGCTAGCCTGCGCATGCCACAGACCAGCATCGGCGTGATGGACGAGTGGGACGAGGCGTACCCCGGCCACCGGTTCCACTACGCCATGCAGCGCATCGTCGTCGCGGCCCGCGCCGCTGGCCTGCGCGTCCTCGACGGACCCGTTGCCGACTACAATGACGAGGAGGGACTGCGCAGAAGTTGCCTCATCGCCCGCTCTTTGGGCTTCGACGGCAAGTGGTGCATCCACCCTGCCCAGATTGCCGTAGTCAACGAGGTCTTCTCGCCCACAGTGAAAGAGGTGGAGTGGGCGAAGAAGGTCGTCGCAGCTTACGAGGAGGCGAACGCCGCAGGTTCCGGTTCTGTGAGCGTGGACGGGCAAATGGTGGACGCCGCTTCCATAAAGATGGCGCTCAACACGCTCGACCTCGCAGGATAGACCGGCGCTTCTCAACACGCTCCGGCCTCCGCTTGTCAGCGTTTCAGCCGGGTCTCTGAAGGGATCTCTCGACCAGCGCCTTAGCTGCCACGGGCGGTACTATGCTGTTCTTCTTATCGCTTACATCAAATGCCACTCAATACATCAGGCACATTACCCTCCCCGAAAGGAGACCTTGTTCACATTCAGGGTCCGGGTGTGGATTGAAAGTATATGTGTAACGCATATACTGCCTGGCGCGTCTTCGCAAGCAGGATTTTCGTCTGATACGGAGGTGAAGGCGCACCACCACAATTATCGTGTGGCGTAGCTGTGGGCGACTGGACGGAGAAGGTAGGACAGGGCTTTGGTCTGCGGGCTGTACGCCGCAGAGGGGCAACGCGGATGGTCCGACCGCCGGGATGGGTTCGGGCTTCTGCGTTCCGGCTCTTCACCATCGGGAGGTGAGTCGAAGTGAAGGACGAACTCTACGAAATAGCGTTGCTCAACGCCGACCGCTACGAGGCTCTCGCGCGCAGGGCGGAGAAGGCGAGCGACGAAGAGCTAGCCGACTTCTTCCGGGCGATGCGGAACGGGAGTCGAAAGAACTCCGAGAGGGCAAAGGAGCTACTCGCCCAGCGGGTGGCTGAGTAGGAAGGAAGTACACCATGAGGATAGCTTTCATTGGCCCGCCGGGGGCGGGCAAGAGCACGCAGGCCAGGAGGGTTGCGCGGGCTCTACCACACTGGAACACCAGTCCCCGTCTCTCGTCAGGGGATCTCGTACGGGCGCACATAGAGGCTGACACCGGGCTCGGGCGTGGGATCAAGGATCACTACGAGCGCGGTGAGCGGGTGCCTGACGAGACGATTCTGTCGCTGGTACTGCCGCGTGTCAGGAGAGCGGGAGGTTGGATGCTGGATAACTTCCCTGCCGACATCGCGCAGGCTCGCGCGCTCGACGAGGAGCTAGAGGAGCGCGGCGCGGGCGGTATCTCACGCGTCATATGCCTCGAAGGTCCCTCAGAAGACGAACTGGTCGGGCGCATCTTGAGTGGGAGGGTCACGAGCCTGGCCACAGGCGAGGTCTATCATCTCGTCAACGACCCGCCGCCCAGGCCTCGGGAGAGGTTGGATCCCGGCCCCTTCCAGCGCAGGGAGGACGACACGGAAGAGGCCACGAGGCGGCATCTGGAGACCTACAGGCGGGAGGCTCACGCCCTGAAGGAGCATTACGAAGCCAGGGGTGTTCTCTCCATAGTGGACGCCGGGGGGACAATAGAGGAAGTCACAGAGGAGATCCTGGAACTCCTCGGGCACCCTGAGTCGCCGGCGTTCTACGCCAATTTGAAAGGAGTTGGGTAGCGTGGATCACCAACGTTTCGCCGAGCGGACGGCGAGGCGCCTGGAGCTGGTGGCCGACAGACTCGAAGGCGAGCACCGAGAGTACGGTGACGACGCTGAGGTTCTGGCACGGGCGAAGGAGCTTCGAGTTGCCGCCCACCTGGTTCGCGCCGAGTCGGAGGTAGTGAGCAGATCGGAGGGTGAAGCCCCCGAAGATCCTATGACCAACCTCGGGCACGAGCCTCTGGAGGCACAAGCCTGAGATAGCGAAGCCGGCGGTGGTCCTGATCGATCCCCTCCGGTCTCGGGGCATCCTCGCCCTGCGGCGATGTAATATGAGCCGGTGAACGGCCCTGAGCAACTACCGTATGTTTCACGCTCGATAAGACTGAACGCCCGCGCTATCCGCTGGTTGCGGGTATCATTGCTCGCGGCGGCGGCGGCGGTGTTCGGTCTGTTGTATCTCCTGTCGGCTGAGTTCCGGTCTGAGACGAACCGGGCGCTGGGGATTTTGGGCCGCGGGGACATCGCGGGCTTGAGGGACTACATCGTGTCGTTCGGCTTCTGGGCGCCTGTGGCTTCATGTTTCCTGATGGTGTTGCAGGCGCTCGTCGCGCCGGTGCCTTCCTTCCTCATCACCTTCGCCAACGGGCTCGCGTTCGGGGTGTTCTGGGGCTGGATGCTCTCGCTTTTCGGGCACGTGCTCGCTGCGGCCGTGTGCTTCTGGATCTCACGCGCGCTCGGCAGGGTTCCCGTGGAGGTGCTCGTCGGCAAGACCGGACTGGAGTCGGCGGACCGCTGGTTCGCGCGGTGGGGAGTGTACGCCGTGTTCGCAGGACGCCTCGTGCCAGGCGTCGCCTTCGACGCCATCTCATACGCCGCGGGGCTCACCCGGATGCGCTTCAGGAGCTTCATAGCAGCCACAGCCCTCGGCATCT
>DASSJP010000774.1:0-2004 GCA_035691165.1 Rubrobacter sp. | reverse complement strand
GAGGACCTTACGGGAGGTGCGAGGATGCAAGGGATAGAAGGCGTGTACGTCGCGAACGTGACGCCGTTCAGGGATGACGGCTCCCTCGCGGTGGATGCTGAAGCGTACCTGGATCACGTCTCCTGGCTCGCGGAGATGGGCGTGCAGGGCGTCGTGCCCTTCGGCACCAACGGCGAGGGACCTTCCGTGACGCTTGGTGAGAAGCTACAGGTCCTCGAAGCCCTCTTCGAGCGCGGGTTCAGGACCCAGATCATCCCCTCCGTCATGCAGAACAACCTGCCAGAGACACTGGAGATGCTGCGCGCTCTGGAAGATTATCCCGCGACCGCCGTGCTCATCCTGCCTCCCTACTACTTCAAGCCCGTCGAGCCCGAAGGGATGGTGCGCTTCTACGAGATGGTGCTCGGGGCGACGAGCCATCCCGTCATCGTCTACCACATCCCGAAGTACGCCGTCCCCGTCCCCGCGGAGGTCGTGATAGAGCTTCCAGTATGGGGCGTCAAGGATTCAGGTGGGGAGGAAGGCTACGCAGAAGCCGTTCTCGCAGGTAACAAAGGTGTGCTCCTCGGTACGGAAGACGACCTCTGGCGCAGGCTCGGTACGGGGGCTCCTGGTGTGATCTCCGCCCTCGCCAACTTCATCCCTGAAGCGGTCATCGAGCTGTACCGGAAGCACAAGGAAGGCGACGAGACAGGAAGCGAAGCCCTCTCAGTGAAGCTCCAGAAGGCGCGCGCGATGACCAAAGAATACGCCTCTCCCGCGGTCCTCAAGAAGCTCGCCGAGGCAAGGCATGGGGCACAGATGGGGACCGTCCGCCCGCCCTTCGTGCCCGTCCCTGCGGACTACGATCCTGGGCCAGCACTCGAAGCAGCGAGAGCCGGCAGTTGAAGATCTCCGACATAAGGACCATATGCACCGCTCCCGAGGGCATCAGGCTCGTGGTGGTGAAGGTCGAGACAGACGAGCCAGGTCTCTACGGCCTCGGGTGCGCCACGTTCACCCAGCGCCCGCTCGCGGTCGTCACGGCCGTCGAGGAGTATCTGAAACCGTTCCTCGTCGGACGCGACCCCGACGACATCGAAGATATCTACCAGTCCGCCTACGTGAGCTCGTACTGGCGCGGCGGCCCCGTTCTGAACAACGCCCTCGCAGGCGTAGACATGGCCCTGTGGGACATAAAGGGCAAGAGGGCGAGCATGCCCGTGTACCAGCTCTTCGGCGGCAGGTGCCGGAACGCGGTGGCCCTCTATGCCCACGCTACGGGCAGCGACTTAAGCGAGGTCGAGGACGAGGCGCGCAGGTACATGGAGGAGGGTTACAGGTACGTGCGGTGCCAGATCTCCGTTCCAGGCTACTCGACGTACGGGTCCACGATCTCAGCCGGACCGCAGCCGCTTGGTCTGGGAGACGATCCCTGGGAGCCGACGCCTTACTGTCGGCTGATCCCCCGCCTCTTCGAGCATCTGCGGGACGCTTTAGGCGACGAGGTCGAGTTGCTCCACGACGTACACGAGCGCATACCGCCGATACAGGCGATAGGCCTGGCCAGGGAACTCGAACCTTATCACCTGTTCTTCCTCGAGGACCCGTTCGCACCCGAGGACGTAGAGTATTTCCGTCTGTTGCGCCAGCGGACCGCGACGCCTGTCGCGATGGGTGAGTTGTTCGTCAACCAGGCCGAGTACGTGCCGCTCATTCGGGAACGTCTGATCGACTTTATCCGCGTGCATATCTCGGACATCGGCGGCCTGAGCATGGCCCGCAAGCTGGCGGCGTTCTGCGAGTTTTTCGGTGTACGTACGGCATGGCATGGGCCTGGAGATGTCTCTCCCGTGGGCCACGCCGCCAATCTGCAGCTCGACCTCGCCTGCCACAACTTCGGGATCCAGGAGCAGCACGACTTCGACGAGATCACACGCGAGGTCTTCCCCGGATGCCCGGAGATCAGGGACGGCTACATGTGGCCTTCCGAGTCGCCAGGGCTCGGCGTGGACATCGACGAGA
>DASSJP010000773.1:0-2847 GCA_035691165.1 Rubrobacter sp. | reverse complement strand
GGGGCATCACATAGGTCTCGTACCCCTCCCAGAACCAGTTGAAGGCTATCTTGTTGCTCACAGGAGACCATACCGGGTTGGAGAACGACGGCTTGTCTTCGTAGGGGTCGCCTGCCAGGGCGTTGGTGATCCGGGTACGGTTGGTGCCGTCCGCGTTTATGGTATAGATGTTTCTACCGCTGTCGAAGATGATCTTGCGGCTGTTGGGGGAGAAGGCGGGGTTGCCACCGTAGGAAACCAGACGGCCTCCGCTGTAGCTGCCGAAGGTGGAGTTCGGGACCTTCTTCTGGTTGGATCCGTTGGCGCCCATCGTGTAGAGGTTGGAGCCCCGTTCGAAGACGATCTTCTTGCCATCGGCCGACCACGAGGGGGCGGTGTCCTGCTTGGAGTTGTTGGTGAGAGGCGTCAGGTTGTTGCCGTTGAACCAGATGGTGTAGATTTCCGAGTCCTTAGGGCCCCCTAAGCCATCGGGGTCCCTCGCGAAAACTATCTTGCCGTTTATGCCTGGGAATGCCGCTCGGGCCTGTTCGTCCGGCACGCCGAAAGCCACGACACCTGCCAGCGCCAGACCCGCCGTTATCGAAGCCAGTAGTAGAACTATCCTCTTCACACTGCTCAATCTTCTTTAGTGGGACGGAGGAAGAAAGGTGCGAAACCCCCGTCCCTTGTTGCGGTGGCTCCCTAAGTATCGAGGTTGGTGAGAGGCTTTCCTATGGGACCAGTGTCCCATTTCGGGGGTCAGGTGGCCCATTTTCAGAACCATAACCTGCGCACTGCTTCAAATTATTCCTCGCCGCCGGGCGAATGAACGGCTGCTAGTCTGCCTGCTCACCTTTCCTGGTGGCGTCGGGGCGCAGCCACAGAGAGACGTGGGCCGGTTGCATCGTCTCCCCGACCACCCTCGTCAACTCGCCTTTCAACGCTCGCAGGTCCGTCTCGTCCCTGAGCGTGGCCGAGAAAGTTTCGAGCGTCTTTCTGGCGTCGTACTTGCGTCGGTAGAAGCGGCGGTCAATGAATGACTGTATGCGCCGCCGCAGGGGGTTGAAAAGCGCAGCGATCACGAGGGTTGAGGCGACCACGGCCAGCGAGGACTCCTGGCCGGTCAGCGTGCGGAGGGTTGTCTGCACCAGTACGATGCCGCCGAAGTAGAGTGCGACGAGCGCGGCCGTCAGCGAGAGATAGACGAGGGTGCGGTTAATTACCACGTCAATGTCGTAGAGGCGGTACCTGAGTATGGCGACACCGACGGCCACGTAGAGGACTATTTGCTGCGCTGTCTCGAGCAGGTTCCATACGACGTCACTGAGTACCTGGTCGAGCCACGACAATTGCGCGATGGTGAACATAATGGTCAGGACGGCTGCCAGAGCGACCCACTTCAACTGCTGGCGTTCCACCCCGCTCGCCCTGTGATAGCGGACCACGAGCGAGAGCGCCGAGAGGAAAATGGTGACGAAGATCAAGGACACGACGACTATCGTCAAAGTGGTGACCGCTCCCCCGACTGTGTCCGGCCTATCGTAGGGGAGATTGAGGAGCAGGAGGGTCGCCCCCGACATGGACGCGATCCAGGCCAGTGGACGCCAGCGTCGCGACGGAAGCCGCCCCGTCGGGAATAGCAGCAGAAGGAAGGGGGCGAAGGAAAGCGCGAGCGGCCCTCCCAGCGCCAGCACGTGGGAGATGGTCCGTGGAGCCACGAGCGATCCCGGTTCCATCACCCGCGCGTAGGCTGCGTAGGACGCCGCAAGCTGCTGAAGGGTGAGGCCAAGTCCGAAGCCGAGCCACAGCCATCCGTAGCGGTTGTGTGGGCGGCGCGAGGCGATGAGGCCACCGAGGATGGGTGCACCGATGAGCCCGACCAGGGAGATGGCCTGATTCCGCCACGGTATCTCCCCTCGCGGCGTCGAGGAGCCGAGGAGGATCAGCACCAACGATATAGTCAGTACCACCAGGGTTGCGGCGCAAAGCGACCACGCCAGCCAGGCGGCCACGCGAGGACTCAGCCCGCCGATTCCTGGGCCATGCTCCGTTGTCTCTTCCGTCACGACGCCACTCTACACGATGTCCATCTCTCGAACGTTACGATAACCGTTACGAGCGAGGAGTTCCCCGGCAAACAAGAAAGATATACCCGACAGATCCCTTCGAGGCCGGGTAGCGCTTGACTTACCGAGTCGCAGGCGACCCGTAGTACATTCCCCCTGCGCGCTTATGAACGCAATCTGACAGCGGTCGCGCCCTGCGGCTACCGCCTCCCGAGTTACCTCGATGGAGGGCGATACATCAGGACTTCAGAACCCGGCTCCTGGAGTAGGCACCTGAAAGAAGGATGATGAGCAGGCATTGCGAGGGGCCGACCCAGACCAGCGTCCACCTGAGCGGCGATCGGCCCGCTCAGGTGGCATTTCGCGGTGTCCCTAGGACTCAGAGATCCAGATGCGCTTCAAATCAGCAAACCTAGCCCGCCTCGATCTCTGTGTTGAGCGCGGAGCGCACTCGCTCGAACTCCGCTTCCAGCCGTTCGAGTAGAGCGGCAGTCGGTTCCTCCGAGGCACCGCTCTCAATCTGTGAGCAGATGGAGGCCATGCGCGATGCGCCCATGTTGCCAGAGCTTCCCACGAGCGTGTGGGCTATAAGTTCCACGGAGCTTGCATCGCCTTCCTCTACGGACTTTCTCAGTGCTGCGAGGTTGGAACCCGCGTCATCGATGAACGTCCGCGCAAGTTCCGAGAACATCTCTTGCCCCCCGAGCTCGCGCAGATCCTCTATGGCGGCACGGTCGAGGGGATCTCCGGCCCCTTCGTTATCGGAAAGGCCGTCGCTGCTCTCGGGGGAAGGCAGCTCATC
>DASSJP010000772.1:0-9617 GCA_035691165.1 Rubrobacter sp. | reverse complement strand
CTGACCCTTGGCGGCATCGGGGTCCTCGCCATCTACTCGGCCGAGGCGGACTACAGGCAGCTCTACGCCGTCAACCAGAGCATGGGACTTCTGGTCGGTTTCACAGGGGCAGTTGTGCTCGCTCTCCTGGATTACCGGTGGCTTGGCCAACATCTCAGGTTCGTCTACGGGCTCACGATCGTAATGCTGCTCGCGGTGCTCGTGGCCGGCTTCGCCGTGAACGGGTCGCAGAGCTGGATCAGCGTGGGACCCGTCGAGGTCCAGCCTTCGGAGTTCGCCAAGCCGCTGACGATAATCGTGCTCGCCGGCTACGTGGCCGAGAACAGCTTCGCGCACGAACTGACGTTTTTGAAGGCGATCGGCATCCTGTCCGTGCCCGTGTTGCTGGTGCTGGCGCAGCCCGACCTGGGTACGGCGATGGTCTTCGGGGCCATCTTCGTGGCTGTGGTCTTCGTCGGAGGAGCCACATGGCAGCAACTGGGAGCGTTGTTCGCAACAGGATGCGTGGCCGTCTTCCTCGCCATCAAGCTTAGGATACTCGAGGACTACCAGATAGCGCGGCTTACTTCGTTCCTGGATCCCCAGAGCGATCCGCAGGTTAGTTACCAGGTCGAGAACTCGAAGATGGCAATTGGTTCGGGGGGGCTCACGGGCAAGGGTCTCCATTCGTCGGGCACGCTCGGCGACCTTGGCTATCTTCCCGAGGACCGCACTGACTTCATCTTCTCCAACCTCGCAGAGAAGGTCGGCTTCGTGGGATCTCTGGCCGTGCTCGTCCTGTTCTTCCTGCTCGTCTGGCGCGTGTTGCACGCAGCGACGATCTCTCGTGACCGCTTCGGCGTGCTCATCGCGGTAGGCGTGGCAACGATGCTGACCTTCCACGCGCTCATAAACGTCGGGATGGCTATGGGGATGATGCCTGTGACGGGTCTGCCACTACCCTTCGTGAGCTACGGGCGCAGCAACCTGCTCGTGAGCATGATGTCGGTCGGGCTCGTCCAGAGCATCGTGATCCAGGCCAGGCTGAAGTCCGAAGGGAATCCCCGCACCTGAGCAACCCTAGTCTGCTCGCGAATGTGACCTCATCTATTTTCCCAGGCCTGGGGCTTGACGTTCACGATCTTGAGCAGCCACCCGCCGATGAGAAAGGCAAGCAAGGTGTTGATCGCCGCGTCGGGTAGCACTCCCACCACGGTGTATTCACCCAAAGAAGGGACCCCGAGCCCGGCGAGCCAGCGGGCCGTATATCCAAGAAGGTCGTAGCCGGCGACCGCGAGCCCAACCACCTGGGCGAGCAGCACCCTCTCCGTCCCCTTTCGGCGCACGGCGCTCGCGCGGGCCGAGAGCGTGGCCGCGAACAAGCCACCAATCGCCCCGACCCCGAAGAGGTCGCTGCCCAGGGCGTCGAGGAGGATGCCTCCGAAGAAGCCGAGCAACACGGCCTGGAGGTCTCGAAGTGGGGAGACCGCGAAGACCACGGCGATCAGGGCCAGCTTGGGCGAGAAGAAGCCGAAGGTGAGGTAAGGACTCAGAACCGCGTCGAGGAGCGCGCCTGCTGCGACGACGGTGGCTGCACGGACGACGGAGGCCTGCTCCACACCTACCCGTTCCGGCCGGACCAGTCGACGATAACCCTTACCTCTTCGAGGTCCTGGGGGTTCATCGCAGGGTCCACGACTATGTTCTTGAACTGGTCAATATCCTGCGAGCTCGCCGACTCAACGGTCCCCACATACAGACCGGGAGGGAAGAGAAGGTCCCTGTTCCCGGCCCGTCCGCTGGTCACGACGTAGTCGCCCTCCTCGGCACGGGCGCTCTGGCTCACGAGGTCCACCCCGAAGTACCCTTCGACGTTGGTCTTCAGCAACCCCTGGCCGTAGGAGACGTTCTCCTCCGTGACAGCCGGGCTCAGCTCGCCCGAGGCGGGATCGAACTGGGCAGGAGGGATGATCTTGACCCCCGCCGCGAACATCTGATCCGTGACCAGCATGACCTGGGCGGTATGCTTGGAGACCTCCGTCGTACGCCCGACGAGCGTGTTCTCGCCACTGACTACGGGCCTGTTCGGCTCCACGCCGTCCTCGGTGCCGACGTTGATGACAATCCTCTGGGTGAACTGATCCCCAACCGGCGCGACGACACGGGCGAGCGGACCATACTGATAGGTGGACCTCTGCCCTTTCAACAGCTCACGCAACCGCGCGTTCTCGCGCTCCAGGCGCGACGCCTCGGCAGCTAGAGCCTCGGTCTCTTGCACCTTGTGCCTGAGTCTCTCTTCCTGGCTGTCGTCGAAGGCGCTCCTCACGCTCTCGCTCGTCTCTTGCAATGGCTTGAAGAGGGTGGCGAAAACGCTCCTTACGGGCTGCAATACCTCGGCCGCGCCGAGCTGGACCGTGTGCAACGGTCCACAATCCCCTTCCTGGGCGCAGTCGCCCTCTTTCACGTAGACGGTGAAGAGCGCGATGCTCACTATACAGAGGATAAAGAGGGCCGCGAGACCACTTGCGGCGCTGGACTTCCTCCGACCCACGTCGCGCTAGGCCGAGGCTAGGGCGCTACGGTAGAGGTTTATCTCTTCGAGAGAGCGCCCGCTGCCGATGGCAACGCACATTAGCGCGTCGTCGGCGACGTGCACAGGGATACCTGTCTCACGCCTTAGCCGCTCGTCGAGGTGCCTCAAGAGCGCCCCGCCACCGGCGAGGACCATCCCCCTGTCCATGATGTCCGATGCGAGCTCGGGGGGCGTTCGGTCCAGGGTATCCCGCACGGCGGCCAGGATCGCGTCCACGGGGATGCTTATGGCCTCCCTGACCTCCTCACTGGTGATGACGACGGTCTTCGGCAGTCCAGTGACCAGGTCCCTGCCCCTGATCTCCGCCGACTCTTCTTCTTCGAGCCTGAAGGCGCTGCCAAGCTCTATCTTTAGCTGCTCGGCGGTCTGGGTGCCGATGGCGAGCTTGTATTCCTTCTGTATGTATGTGGTGATGGCGTCGTCGATGTCGTCGCCGGCGATGCGTATGGAGGACTTGGTGACGATACCGCCGAGGGAGATGACGGCGACCTCGCTCGTCCCCCCGCCGACGTCCACCACCATAGAACCCTGTGCCTCGTTTACCGGAAGCCCCGACCCTATGGCTGCGGCAAGCGGCTCCTCGATGGTGTATGCCTGGCGAGCACCCGCCGACTCGGTCGCCTCCTTGACCGCCCTGAGCTCCACGCCCGTTACGCCCGAGGGCACGCATACGACGACCCGCGGCCCCACGAGCGACCTGAAGAACAGGCGCTGGGGCTGCACCTTGCGAATGAAGTACGCGAGCATCTTCTCCGTGACCTCGAAGTCGGCGATCACACCGTCCTTCAAAGGCCGCATCGCGACGATGTTGCCCGGCGTACGGCCGAGCATCCGCTTCGCCGCCGATCCCACGGCGACGACCTTGTCCGTCTTCGTATCAATAGCGACAACCGAAGGCTCGGAGAGCACGATCCCCTGCCCCTTGACGAACACCAGCGTGTTCGCCGTTCCCAGATCTATCGCAACATCTCGCCCGAACAGTCCTCCAAACATACGCGCCCCATCCTCCGTATCAGATAACTCCACCGCCTCGGCAGTTAGAGTATTCCGTGCTCCTTCATACTAAAGTACCCGTCGCCCAAGATCACGTGATCCAGGACCTCGATACCGATTATGTCGGCGGCCTCCTTTAGCCGCCTGGTGACCTCCCGGTCCTCGCGGCTCGGCCCGACCTTGCCGCTGGGGTGGTTGTGGGCGAGCACTATGCCCGCCGCACTGGCCCGGATCGCCGGTTTGAATACCTCCCTGGGGTGAACCAGAGACGCCGAAAGCGTGCCAACCGAGACCGTAGAATATTCTATGACCTCATTCTTGGTGTTCAAGAGCACGACGACGAAATTCTCCCGATCGAGATTGGCGATACGACCCCTCAAAAGACCGTCAACGTCTTCGGGCGATGATATCACGGGGCGTCCGGGGTTGCGAACCCTCCCGAGCCTCTTCCCGAACTCGACCGCGGCCAGCGTTATGCACGCCTTTGCCTCGCCGATTCCGTGGACCTGCAGCAGGTCGTGAACTGAAGCCGCGTGTAAACCGAAGAGGCCACCGCTCTCCGAGATGACCTGCCCCGCGAGCTCGACCGCCGTCTTCTCACGACTCCCGATGCCGAAGAGGATGCCAAGCAACTCCGCGCTGGAGAGCGCCTCAGGTCCCTCCGCGAGCAGCCGCTCACGCGGCCTGAGCTCAGCCGGGAGCTGCTTGATCGTGTACCTGCGCTTCACCATCGTCGTATATTATATTATGCGGACGTTTCATTCACTCTACCGCTGGCTCGGTCAGCTCCTGGCGGCGCTTTAAGGATACCGGACTCCGAATTCGGCGAGCATCCTGCCCGTCAGGGCGAGCGGCAGCCCGACTACGTTGGTGTAATCGCCCCCGATCCACTCCACGAACGCCGCGGCCCGGCCCTGTATGGCGTATCCTCCAGCCTTGCCCACGCCCTCCCCGAGACGGACGTATGACTCGACCTCCGCGTCACCGAGGCTACGCATACGCACGGTAGTAACGGCGTGCCTGACGGCGAGTTCATCTCCACGCGCGACGGCTACTCCCGAATGGACCTCGTGCGCGCGTCCTTGCAGCAGGTTGATGAAGCGCTCGACCTGTGCGCCATTGCTGGCCTGTCCGAGGACGCGGTCGCCCTCGGGAAGGTCTGGCAGATAGACGATGGTATCGGCCGCGAGCACGACCATATCGGGGCGTCGCTCGAGGGCGAGTGCTTTGCCCTTCGCGTTGACCAGTACGGTCTGTGCGGGATCTTCGAGCGTCACCTCGGGGAAGCCGCTCCTCTGGGCCTCGAAGTCGTAGCCGGCGGAATGGAGCAGGTCCACCCGCCGCGCTGACTCCGAGGCGAGGACGAAGTGCACCCGGCTCTAGGAGCCGAAGAAGAGCCCGAGCTCCCTGACGGCGCTCTCCGGCGAGTCGGAGCCGTGGACGAGGTTCTCAGGCATGCTCAGCGCAAGGTCGCCCCGGATCGTGCCGGGAGCCGCCTCGGCAGGGTTCGTCACACCCATCAGAGTTCTCATTACCTTGATCGCACCTTCGCCCCTCACCCTCATGGCGACTACCGGGGTCGAGGTGATGAACTCGACGAGCTCCTCGAAAAACGGCTTCTCGCGGTGCTCTGCGTAGTGTTCTTCGGCCAGTTCCAGGCTCACGTCCATCAGTTTCAGGTCCCCGAGATCCAGGCCCTTCGCCTCTATGCGGCGGATGATCTCACCCACGAGCCTGCGGCGCACGCCGTCACCTTTGACAAGTACGAGAGTCTCTTCCAACGTTTTCTCCTTATCTAATGATTGTCTTGCCGCTGCGCTGGTCCGTGCCACAGTAAGGGCACATTCCCCACTCCATGTTCAGCGGCTTGTCACAGTTAATGCACGACTTCTTGAGCTCCCAGGTGCACGTCGGGCAGATCAGGTAATCCCGCTCGATCAGGTTGCGGCAGTTCGGGCAAAGGAGGACGCTGTTCCTGAGCTCGCGCTCGAGCACGGCCAGTTCCAGTTCGCGTTCGCGGGAGTCTTCGAGGTACTCCGGAGGGCGTACGATCAGGTAAACCAGGGTACCGACATAAGGGAAGATGACGGCCACGATGCCCCACAGCACGCTCATGGCCCCGCGACGAGAGGCGTCGGTGTACGTCCAGTAGACGAGGGCTATCCAGAGCACGACAAACAGAAGTACGACGAGCTGGACCGAGATCCTCAGGATCGGGCTCTCAAGGAAGTTGGATATGATCTGGAAGGGGTCTGGGTCCTGCTGCAGCAGGAACAGCGCGCTCATAGGATAAACCTTATCATCATGAAGTAGCCTAGAACAAAGGACACCACGGCGACCACCACCAGAAGGCCCATCAACTGCCAGACGCCTTTATGCTTCACGCAACCACCGCAATACAGGCGCGGCGGTGGAGAGAGAGCCTGTGACCAGCACCATTCCGGACACGTCTCTCATCGCCTCGACGGCCACGCCGAGTGCTTCTACAGGGTCATGTACTACCAGGGCTCTCCTTCCTTCGCGGTCCAGGGGTCCGTGCTCGCGCGCGACGAGCGCGGGGTCCGAAGCCCTCTCGCTCTCAGGGCGAGTCAGCACTATCACGTGTGCGTCCCCCCTCAACCTGGTAAGCATACTTGGAGCATCCTTCTCTCGCAAGACACCGAAGACGACCCCGAGGGGACGCCCGCCGTACGCGCTGCGCACAGCAGCCACCGCCGCCGAGACCCCAGCCGCGTTGTGTCCCCCATCGACCACCACAGGAACCCCATCGACCTCGTGCACTTCGAACCGTCCGGGTAGCGCCCCGCCAATATCGTGCGCGACCTTCTCCTTCACGCGTGCCGGGAGTTCCCGGTTCAACAGGGACTCAGCCACAGCGAGTGCCAGGCTCAGGTCACGAGCCACGTAGGGGGCTGGGGAGTCGATCTCCTCCCTGTCTCTTTCACCAGTCTGCACCAGCGTAGCCCCGAGCCTTTGGCACTCGCGACTCGCCAGATCTACGACCCGCTCGTCGTCCGTGCCGAGAAACAGCGTTGCGCCCGGTCTCAGGCTGGCGAGCTTCTCCGTGGCTATCTCCTCGACCGTCTCGCCGAGATACTCGGTGTGGTCGAGGGAGACGTTCGTGAGTACAACGGTGTCAGATCCGGCGACCGAGGTGGCGTCGTAGCGAGCGCCGAGCCCCGCTTCGAGGACGGCCCACGATAGCCCTGTAAACATCTGCAGCGCGCCCGCGGTCAGTATCTCGAACTGCGAGACAGGGATGCCATGCGTGTCTGCGAGCTGCATGGTCTGTCCCATAACCGAGGCGAACTCATCTTCGGAGACCTGCCGGCCCCGCAGGACGACGCGTTCGGTATAGGAGAGGACGTGTGGTGAGAGGTATGCTCCGGACGGATGTCCCATCTCCTCCAGGGCCGAAGCGAGGGCCAGCGCCGTCGTGCCCTTGCCGTTCGTGCCGACGACCTGAATAACATTTGGCAGGTCGCGTTCGGGATGGTCCATTACGTCGAGGAGGGCTTCGATCCGCTCGAAACCCAGCGTGACGTGCCTGCGCCGGTCCAATTCGGCACAGACCTTTGCGAAAGAGGTCATGGTAGGGATTGATTCGCTCCTAGAGATATTCGTCGAGACGGCGGGAGAGCGTCTCCAGCAACCTGGTGTTCACGTCCAGCTTCTCGCGCTCTCCGGCGACGACCTTCTCGGGGGCGTTCTGGACGAACTTCTCGTTTGCGAGCTTGCTCTCCGCGCGCTTCACTTCCTGCTCGGCGCGGGAGATCTCACGCCTCAGCCGCTCGATCTCGCCGCGGCGCATCTCCTCGGAGAGCAGTATCTCCACGACCACGTCCCCAGCGGGCAACGAAGCCCGGCTCCCGCCATCAGGGGCCCCTGCGGGGCTCACCCCGGCTAGCGCCATGAAGACGCCCTGGTCGACGCCCTGCGGCACGAACCCCTCGAGTGTGCCATCGACCTTCGACTCCGCCCTGAACGAGCGGACCGCGGAGACGGCCCTCTTGGTACGATCGAGCAATCGGTCTGCTTCGTCGTCTTCGAGCGTGGGATCATAGACCGGGAAACGCTGCGTGGCGAGCAACTCCTCCTCCCCAATAATAGATGCCATCTCCTCCGTCGCGAAGGGCATGACAGGGTGCAGAAGTCTGAGGGTGCCACGGAAGACCTCCCGCAGAACACGCGGCGTTGCCGGTGAAGGAGCGGCCTTCGCTATCTCTATGTACCAGTCTGCGAACTGGTTCCAGGCGAAGGAGTAGATCAGGCGCATCGCCTCCGAGAACTCGCACTCTTCGAGAAGCGCGTCGAACTCCCTCACGGTGCGGTTGAACTCGGAGAGGATCCAACGGTCAGAAGTGGATAGATCCCCTGAATCCTCCGCCTCCGAATAGGCGAGCACGAAGCGAGTGGCGTTCCAGAGCTTGGTGACGAAAGCCCTTCCCATCTCGGCCCGCTCGTACGAGTAGGCGAAGTCCTGGGTCGATGATTGATACAACAGGCCGAAACGCACGGCGTCTGTTCCATAGCGGTCGAAGAGGTCGAGCGGGTTTATGGTGTTACCCTTCGACTTGCTCATCTTCGTTCCGTCCTCGGCAAGAACGATGGAGTGGACGTTGACCTTCTCGAAAGGCACTTCGTTCTCGAAACGCAATCCCATCATGATCATTCGCGCGACCCAGAGGTACATGATCTCCCGCGCCGTCGAGAGGAGGGTCGTCGGGTAGAAGTACGCCAGGTCCTCGTTGTCCACAGGCCAGCCCAGCGTCGCGAAGGGCCAGAGTCCGCTCGAAAACCAAGTGTCCAGGATGTCTGGGTCCTGTTCCCAGCCCTCGCCGGGCGACTCTTTGGAAGCCACGGTCTCACCCTCAGGGCCGTACCAGACGGGGATGCGGTGTCCCCACCACAGCTGGCGGGAGACGTTCCAGTCGTGGATGTTCTCCAGCCATCGGACCGTCTCGCGGCGCCAGGAATCGGGGTAGACGGTGATCTCCCTGTTCTTCAACGTTTCTATGGCGGGCTCGGCGAGCTCCTTCATCGAGATCCACCACTGCTCCGATAGCCAGGGCTCTATGACGGCCCCGCACCTGTCGCAATGCCCGACCCTGTGCGGATAATCTCGCACCTCACCGAGCAATCCCACCTCGCCAAGACGCTCGACGACGGCCTTCCTCGCCTCCTCGCGGCTCATCCCGACAAATGGGCCGCCGTTCTCGCTGATTGTGCCGTCGGGATTGAGGACGTTGACGGGTTTGAGGCCGAGGCGCATGCCGATCTCGAAGTCGTTCGGGTCGTGGGCTGGCGTGACCTTGAGGACGCCTGTACCGAAAGAGGGGTCAACGTAGTCGTCTGGGAAGACCTCTATCTCGCGCTCGACGAAAGGTACCCTGACCCTGCGCCCAACAAGCTCCGTGTAACGCTCGTCGTCCGGGTTGACGACGAGGGCGACGTCGCCGAGCATCGTCTCGGGTCGCGTGGAGAAGACCTGTACGTAGTCTTTACCGTCTGGACCAGGGCCTCTGTCGTCCACGAAGGGGTAGCGCAGGCCGTAGAGCTTGCCTGCCACCTCCTCGTAGTTGACCTCGAGGTCGCTGATCGCGGATCGGTCGCGCGGGCACCAGTTCGTTATGCGGTTCTCGCGATATATGAGCCCAGCGTTGAAAAGGTCCACGAACGCGGTGAGCACGGCGTCTATGTACTCTTCGTCCATCGTGTAGCGGAGTCTGCGCCAGTCGACAGAGGCGCCGAGACGTTTGAGTTGTCCGAGTATCTCGGAGCGGGAGTCTTCGGCGAAAGTGCGGCACCGCTCGACGAAATCCTCGCGGCCCACGTCGAAGCGGGTCTTTCCTTCCTCGCGCATCAGGTTCCGCTCGACGACATTCTGGAGGGCGATGGAGGCGTGGTCAACGCCGGGAAGCCATAGTGCCTCGTATCCCTTCATCCTGGCGCGTCTGATCAGGGTGTCCTGGATGGAGCCGTTGAGTGCGTGCCCCATGTGCAGGGCACCAGTCACGTTGGGCGGCGGCATGACGATACAGTAGGGTTCCTT
>DASSJP010000771.1:0-7106 GCA_035691165.1 Rubrobacter sp. | reverse complement strand
GTGTCCGTGCTGCAGGTGATCTCGGTCCTGGGTGCGCTCGCTATCCTCGCGGCCTACACTGCCAACCTGTTCGGTCTGATCCAACCCTCCAACCTGACTTACTCGGTAGCCAACTTCCTCGGCTCTGCCGTGCTTACGGTGGTCGCGATAGTGGACCGTCAACTCGGCTTTATCCTTCTCGAAGGCACCTGGGCCCTTGTGAGCTTCTGGGGTATCGTCTCCGTAATGCGTGGGAGAGGAGCCACGGATTAGTCGCCTGTATACTGCTTTCGAACCCGGGAGAGGAGAAGAACATGGCAGAGGTGAAGTACGTCTCGAAGGTCAGGGTGGAGCCGGTGGAGGGTAAGATCCGGCGCGCTTATCTCCCTGTCCAGGATGAGCCTGTATTCTTCGGTGTCCACAGCGAGGTCGCGGAACACTACGGCGTCTCTCCGGAGGTCGTAGAGCCCTACGACACCACGCTCGACTACGTTGTCGCGGCGGCGGGCGGCTGACTGCTCGGAACCTTTGCGGGCGCGCTGGTAGCGCGTCGGGTGTCGTTCGAGGGTCTTTACGCCGAGACGGTCGGGGAGATCGAGGTCGAGAACAAGGTGCTGGTGATCAAGAGGATCAAACAGCTCTTCCACCTCACCGCGAAGGAACAGGACCGCGAGACCATAGAAAGGGTGCTGAATGTCTACGCTGACAGTTGTCCTGTCGCGGCTTCGGTCAAGGAGAGCATCGAGATCTCCAGCGAGCTGGACCTGACGAGCGCGTAACTAGGGGACTCTGGCGTCGTTACTTTCGTGCCGGGGTCTTCAGGCCTTCCTTGATGCTCTTCTCCGCCTTCGTCGGGTCTTCCCCGCAGCAGTGCAGGCCGACGGCCTTGAGCGTTTCCACGATGAACTCGTAATGTTGGACGCGTTCTGTGTCGGTTTGTTCGGCCAGGGTTTTCCCCGGCGTTTCGATGTTGATGTAGCGGAGCCTGGCGAGGCTCTCCTCCCTCGCCCCCTTGCTTCCCACGAGCACCAGGATCTTTACCAGGATATCCAGTATTTCTCGAAGGATATCGAGGATGCCTTTCAGGAGGGCTGAGAGCGTGAGGTCGTCGAACTCCGCGAGCTTTTGAAGCTCCTGGATGATCGCCTCGATGTCTTTGACATCAACCTGTATGTCCTGCTCGAGCTTGACGATCAACTTCCCGAACCTGTCGCCGATCAAACCCTTCAGTACCAGGAACAGGGTTGAGAGATCGCTCTCCGACTCTCCACCCTTCGCGCTCGACAGGTCCGATTGAAGCGCGACGTTGACGTCCTTGTTGCTCAACGTCTCGAAGTCTTTTTCGTTGGTCACCCAGATGACGTTGTCGGGATGGTGAGGGTCCCCGATGTGACACCTTGAGAGGTCGCCTGAGGCGCACCAGCGAAAGATGTTCGTCTTGCCCGTCTCTTCGGTCAGCTTCTTCTTGACTCCCTCGCCGAACTTGCCTTTCAACAGGTCCTTCAGCTTCTTGACGGGATCTTCGGCCCCTTCTTTTTTCTGCGTCTTGTCGATGTCCAGCTTCAGGTCATCTACGCCGACTTTGTCCTTCTTGCTGAGATATTCCTTGGTGTCCTCTATGTCGTTGTTGTGGAGGGCGACGACTGGCAGAGAGAAGGAACTAGAGCAGTCCATGATGGCGAGGAAGAACTGCTTCTTGACGAACTGCTCTATCTCTGCGCTATCCGTGGTCCCTGATTTCGTCTTCAGGAAGTCTCTACACGCCTTCTCATCATTGAGACATTCTTCGGCCACGTCAGGTGAGAAGAGCTCGTTGGGGTCTACCGTCCCTCCCCTACCCGGAATCCTTATCACCCGGCTCTTGTTGTCAGGAGATATGATCGCCAGGTTGTACGAGCAATGCTTGTGCATCAACTCGGCAGTGAGGCGTGCGTTGCGCTCGTTGTTGTGGATGAACACTATGCAGGCGCAGGGCGTGCCGTTGACGGAGGCCCTGTTCTCCAGTTTCGGCGCGTCTGCGGCGGTGCTCGCCCTGGCTTTGCCGACCACGGGGCCGCCCTTGGGCCTGTCGTCGTTGCGTTGGATCACAGCCCCGCGCAACCGCGTGTGGGAGTCCTGCTGCGCAACGTGTGTTAACTCGTGCGCCAGCAGCCTTCGCCCGTTATCGGTGCCTGGCTCGTACTTCCCCGATGCGAACACGATGTCCCGCCCGACGGTGTACGCCAGAGCATCGACCGCCCGCGCCGATCGCGCCGCCGCCGCGTCGGTGTGCACCCGCACGTCGCCGAAGTCACGCCCGAAGCGCGGCGCGAAGAACGCCCTCGCAGCCTCGTCGAGCGGCAGGCCGGGTGAACTTAATACCTGGTGTACGATGGGCGGCGCTTCGGCTACCCCGGAGCCGTATGCTGGTTGACCCGCCCCGCGCCCGCCGCTAGCTTGGTCGCGTTGGAGCCGGGCATGGGGCATCCGCATCACCCGGTCGGCGACCCAGTCTGCCTCCTGCTCGTAGACGTCTCCCGGAGTATTGACCCTCAACTGCGTCTGGATCCCTGGCGCGTACACCGGCATCCGGTCGAAGTCGTGTCCTGGACGGGACCCCACGAATGTACCGGCGGTCGTATCGAGGAGTTCTGTCTGGGATGTAGCTTGACGTTGCAAACCCAGCCGCTTCCTTCGGCAGCCGGCGCACTCGCCGTCAGGGCCTGGCGTTCCACCACAGGCGCACTTTCGAAGCAGTATCCTCGTCTGCCCCGGCGTGAAAGAAGACTCGCCGGAAGTGGGCTTTCTTTTCGAGGGCTGTAGTTCGTTGTGCATCGGCCTTACGAAGCTCCGCGGGGTAGGGTTCCTAATAAAAGCAGAGGGCGATGAATCGTGGATGAATTTGGGCCGTTCCCTGGTCTGTCGGATAGCCGGATCTTACGACCGGATAGCGTAGCCGTTGCGATGCTACGTCAGGGCGTTCTTCTGATGGAAGATCAGGGCCAGGAGTTCCTTTCCGAAGTCCGAGGCGGTGCTCACGTCGGCGCGTTCGACCTCGACGTTGTTCAGATACTGGAGACGGAGGACGTCGCCTCCTCCGGCATGGGCCTCCGGGATGATCCCGCCGAAGAAGATCCCGAGGCTCCTCAGCTCCGCCCGCAGCGTAGCGGGATGTGAAAGGGGAAGGTCCACATAGATGCAATCCACACGGTGCATGCAGAGGTCCCTAAGATGGCTCCCTACCAGCTCCGCCAGGTCGGCCCCTGGCTCTTCGACCCGCACGAAGGCCAGGTTGTGGTCCTGACGCACCTCGACGCTCATCCTGGATAGTGGAGATATCCGTGGCTCGACGCCGTCTGGGATCACACGTCGCAGCCCGTTGTGTTCGATGACGGCCTGGATCTCTGCCCGATACTCTGCGGGTGGGTGGATCTCCCGCTCCGGTTCGTCGTTGACACGCATGTAGAACAGTGCGACGGATCCGCGCCTTCCTTCCCTGTCCTCGCCGATCTGCTTGTATGAGACGGATGCCGGAATGTAGCCGAGCAAGAACCCTGTCTCCTTCGCGCCGAGTTGCAGGTTGCCCCTCTGGCTGTACGGATGGACGGCGGTCGCCTCGCTGTAGAGCCCGTACATACCAGTGTTCCCGGCCCGCTCCGCCATGAAGGTTTTCATCCTCGGGAAGAGATGGTGCCCCCGAAACCGTGGGTCAACGACAGCCTGCCCGGCCTCCCCGACAGGCGAATCGGGTCGTTCCACGGTGATGGCGAGATGTCCCGCGAACTCGCCCTCCGGCGTTACGGCCACGCAGGAGCGCATCAGACCCTTCTCCTGGAGTTCCCTGATCCTGTCGGGATAGTAGATGTAGTCCCAGTCGTAGCTGTAGCCGTAGGAGCGGTAGACGCAGCGCGAAAGCTCGTAGGATTCCTCGGGACGCATCATGCGAATCTCCAGAGGGACAACTTCTTCGGCGGCTTCGACTGTTCTGCGGTGCTCTTCCTCGGGGAGGTGATCCCTGACGTCAGCATGAGGAAGGTGTTTGATGAGCTCGACCCTGTTACCGTGGCGGCCGAGGTTTATGAAGCGGATCTCGTCGAAGGACCTGTGCAGTATCTCCAGCAGGCTTTGGTCCTTACCTTCTTGCAGGCGGCTGTAGTCGAAAGGCAGCCCCTGATCCTCGACGGCCACGACTACCCGCCCAGGCCCGCGCAGGACGTGGACGTCGTAGGATCCCTCCTCTCCAGGCCCGAACGCGTGCTGGATGATATTCCTGCAGACAAGATCGATGGCCCCGTCCATGTGCTCGGCGGCCTCGTCACTTAGACCGAGCCGATCGCTCATCTGTCTTACGAAGTGGATTACCGGCGGCAGGAACCCGGTGTCGGCGGAGACAGTGACGCGGGCGATCTGTTCCTCGGGCGTTGCGTTGCTCTCGGTCATAGCAAATCTCTCCTCCGACGACTACAGCGACAGCTCACACTGGAGTGTGCTACTACCCGGGCTCATCGGCAAGAACTCCCGCACCGCATCTGGTGAAGCCTTCGAGAACCAGGGGGCGCGGCTTTCGGACGTGCCATCGAGCCTCTTCAGTTTCACGACCATGTCTGCCATCTTACTCACGACGGTTGTTCCTTTGAACACAGGGGCGTCCCCGATTGTAAAGACCTCCTCCCGCGAGAACAGCAACATCGGCAGGCCGCCTGCGGGTATGATCACCACCCCCCAGCGTCGATGAGCGGTTGGGAGCTTCGACGAAACTGCTTGCATATCTTTTCGTAGACCCGCGGCTCCCCGAATGCCCGCATGTAATCGTCGACGTTCATATCCACCACAGAAGTCTACAAGCATCTTTTGATACTTTAGTGTCTTCGAGTTTTATACGGGAGCCATGTGGTCGGGGCGAAGTTCTGGCTAGAAGAGTGACTTGGTGAAGCCACCGTCGATATCGTAGGCGCTTCCGGTAATGAAGGAGGCTCTTTCCGAGGCCAGGAAGGCAACGAGTGCGCCGACCTCCTCTGGGCGACCGCAGCGCTTGAGAAGCAGCCATTCTTCGGCGAGGCTCTGGAGGACCTCTTCGCGGCTCTGTCCCATCTGGGGGATCATGGAGTCGGCGGCCTTCTCCCAGAGGGGAGTGAGGATCAGGGCCGGACACACGCAGTTGACCAGGATATTGTCTGGGGCGAGGTCGATCGCCATGCTCTTCGAGAAGGCGAGCATCGCTGTCTTGGTGACCTCGTAGGTCGTAAACCCGCCGACCATCGCGGTGTGGGCGCTCACCGAGGCGTTATTGATGATACGGCCGCCACCCGCCGCGCGCATGTGGGGGACCACGGCGCGGGTAAACCGGATGGCGCTGTTCAGGTTCAGGTCCGTCGCGTAGCGCCACTCCTCGTCGGAGGTGTCGAAAGAGTGGTCGGGCACGATGCCTCCGGCATTGTTTACAAGGATATCCAGGTGGCCGAAGTGCTTGACCGTTTCGTCAACGACCCTCTGGACGTCTTCAGGCTCGGTGGCGTCGGCGGGGATGGGCAGGACTTCCGGTCCGTGTTCCCCGATCTCCTTCGCGGCCTGCTCAAGATCCTCTTTTCCTCTCGCGCAGATGGAGACCTTCACCCCCTCTCTGGCGAGTTCTTCCGCGATAGCCTTGCCGATTCCCTGACTGCCTGCCGTTACGATGGCGACCTTGTCGCCGAGTCCCAGTTCCAATTCCCTCCTCCGTTACTGGTTACGCTGACGTCACAGGTAGCCAATCTCCCGCGCTTGATGCGCGAGCTCCTCGCGGAACTTCGGGTGTGCGATGCCGATCAGCTTCCTGGTCCGCTCCCTGATGCTGCTGCCGCGAAGCTCGGCCACACCGTACTCGGTGGCGACGCAATCCACCACGTTCTTGAAAGTGGTTACCGCCGCGCCGGGGTGCAGTTGCGCAACGATACGGGAGACCGACTCGTCAGCGGTCGTCGAGTGCAAGACGATAAAGGACTGGCCGTGTTCGGCGAAGATAGCTCCTCGCGCGAAATCCGGCTGGCCGCCCGACGACGACCAGTACTCGCTGCCCAGCGACTCGGACGCGCACTGGCCGAGGAAGTCCACTTCGAGCGTCGCGTTGATAACGACCATGTGGTCCTCCTTTGCGATGTTGCGTGGATCGTTGGTGTGGCTCACGGGCCAGAACTCGACGCCGGGGTTCTCATCCACGAAATCGTAGAGGCGCTGGCTTCCCAGGGCTGTGGTCGTGATGATCTTGTTCCTGTGCGTGAGTTTACGGGCGCCGGTAACGACTCCTCGCTCGACGAGGTCAACGAACCCGTCTGAGAGGAGCTCGGTATGGACGCCGAGGCCCGTGTGGTCCGTGAGCAGGCCCAGGACCTCGTTGGGTATAGCCCCTATACCGGCCTGTAGCGTCGCGCCGTCGGGTATGCGTTCGGCGATATATCCGGCGATACGGCGGTCTGTCTCCCGCGTCGGGCGGGTCGGGAGCTCCACCAGCGGGTAGTCGGCCTCGCACCAGCCGGAGATCTGGCTGACGTGCACCTGGTTCTCTCCGAAGGTGCGGGGTATCTTATTGTTCACCTCCACGAAGAACGGCACCTCGCCGATCATCGCAGCAGGATACTCGGCGTGGGGGCCGAGCGAGAAGTAGCCGTGGCGGTCGGGTGGAGAGGCGGCGGCGAGCACCAGCGAACGCCGCGTCGAGCTTCGCATCAGACGCGGGACGTCGCTGAAGTTGTTAGGGACCAGCTCGCACGTTCCGTTGTGGAAGGCCTGGCGGTTGGCGGGAGAGAGAAACCAGGATACGTGACGGAAGCCCTCGAAGTCCCCGTGCATGTAGCGCCGCTCGCGCAGCGGCAGCATCTGGTGGACCGTGACGCCGGAGAGTTTCTCGGCCCGGGCTTCTATCGCATCGAGGACCGTTACCGGCTCGCTATTGCCAAGCCCGACGATCAAGTCCGCGCCCTCGCCGAAGTGGTCGAGCACAGCCTCGGGTGGTCCGTGCTTGACGGCGAGCGCAGCCTCGATATCAGGCGGCTTGTTTGAGGTTGGATCCCCTGTAACCATTCCCTCTCCAATGTGGACGACCCCTGTCCCCGGATGCGCGGACATCTTACCCCGGAAGACAACACCAGGAAAGCGATGCGTCTGGCCTCACC
>DASSJP010000770.1:0-3424 GCA_035691165.1 Rubrobacter sp. | reverse complement strand
GTGAAGCGCTTTGGGGAAGGGCCCTTCCCCAAAGCGCCGCCTGCGGCGCTTTTTCAGCAGTTCAGCCTGTCAGCTACTTCTCCTTCACGTATGTGCCCGGGGCGTCCACCAAGGGCGGGTAGTTCTCGCTGCCCATCTCGGGGGGTTCGACCTTCTTGCCTGAGCGCTCTTCGAGCCACTTCGTCCAATCTTCCCACCAGGAGCCCTCATGCTCCTTGGCCTTCTCGCGCCAGTCTGCGGAGGTGTCGAAGGCACCGCCGTTCTCGGTCGCCCAGTAGTGGCCCTTGCCCTTGCTTGGAGGGTTGATCATGCCCGCAATGTGGCCCGAGTTGGCGAGGGTGAAGCGGGTCGTGCCGTTCGCGAGCTTGGAGATCTTCCACGCCGAGGCCCACGGGACGATGTGGTCCTTCTCGGCGCCTACGGCGTAGATGTCGCCCTCGATCTTTGAAAGGTCTATGGGACGGCCCTTGATCTTTACCTTGCCGGGCTCGACGAGGTTGTTCTCGAGGTAGGTGTTGCGCAGATAGAAGCTGTGGGCTTCGCGGGCCATGCGCGTGCCGTCCGAGTTCCAATACAGGAGGTCGAAGGCAGGCGGTTTCTGGCCGAGCAGGTAATTGTTGACGACGTTGGACCAGATCAAATCGTTCGACCGGAGCAGGTTGAACATGTTGGCCATCTTGCGGTTGTCCAGGTAGCCGCGCTCCAGCATCTGCTGCTCCATGAACTCTATCTGCGGCTCGTCGATGAAGACCTCGGTCTCCCCCACCTCGCTGAAGTCGTGCAGGGCGACCATGAAGGTCGGCGGCCCGAAGGGGTTCTCGTCGCCACCGGCGGCGAGCCAGGAGAGCGCGATCGCGAGCAGCGTTCCCCCGACGCAGTAGCCGACGGGGTTGACCTTCTCAGCGCCAGTGATGTCCCTCACGGCCTCAGCCGCCGCGAGCGGACCCTTCGTCATGTAGTCCTCGAACTTGGTGTCCTCCATCGAGGCGTCAGGGTTCTTCCAGGAGACCATGAACACCGTGTAGCCCTCGTCAACCAGGTACTTGACGAAGCTGTTCTTCGGCTGGAGGTCCAGGATATAGTACTTGTTGATCCAGGGGGGTATGAACATCACCGGCGTCTCGTGAACCTGCTCGGTAGTCGGTTCGTACTGGATCAACTCTATTAGCTCGTTGCGGTAGACAACCTTGCCAGGCGAGATCGCCAGGTTCTCTCCAGGCTGGAAGGCATTTGCGTCGGTCATGCTCATCCGGCCTTCCTGCAGATCAGCGAGCAGGTTGCGGGCGCCCTCGGCGAGGCTAGCCCCCCCCGTCTCGAATGCCCGCTTGAGCGCGGCGGGGTTGGTTAGCAGGTAGTTGACAGGCGCCATGGCGTCGACGAACTGCTTGAGGTGGAACTTGAGGCGCCGCTGCTCCGCGGTGTCCTCGCCGTTGGTCTCCTCAGCCTCATTGAGCAGGTACTCCGAGGCGAGCAGGTACGACTCCTTGAGCGTCTCGTAGAAGGGGTTCTGCTCCCAGTCGGGCGCGGCGAACCGCTTGTCTGGCCGACCCTCTTCTTCTTCAGGAGTTTCGAGGCCCCAGAAGCGATTCGTGGCGTCCTGCCAGCTCCGCATCGTGGCCCCGAATACCTTCGCGTTGAAGTCCGTCGCCCGCTCCATGGCGCGCGCCGGGTCGGACAGCTCGCGCGCCCAGAGGGTCTGGAGGGAGCGTGTGATCTCGATCCAGTCGATTGGCAAAACGTTCTGCATCGGGTTGGCGTCCCACAGCTTCTCGACGGTCGATAGCAATGGATCGTTCCGCATGGCCCCCTCAGGCAGATGCGCGGTTTCCTCTCCTGTCCTGACACCCGGAGGCGCCATGAGCCACGGGACGCTCGCGCCCGGCGTCGCCGTCATCGGGCCCATGTTCGCCTTCATCCACTCCGTCCACACGTCGAACGGCGCCATCGGGGTCGGAGTATCCGAGCCACCGTTGCTGCTCTTGCCTTCGCTCATCTAGTTTTCCTCCTCAGAGAATTTCGCCGGGCAGCCTGCATCGCCCGTTTGTATTCGGCAACTCTATTCATACCCACTTTGCCGCTTTTCCTAAAATGACCGGCCAGGGATCTCAGATGATGCTGTCCCACGTTTTTCCGGACCCGGCTGCCGAGAGACCGCGGCACTCCCCTGAGCCAGCCCTGCATCTTCGCAGGCCACTTCATCGGCATTCTGTCCATACGCAGCTTGCGGGGCTTGAGGAAGGAGATGACCTCTCTGTTTACGTCGGCGAACCTCTCGATAAAAACCAGGTGTCCAGCGTCGTCAAGGACCCGCAATCTGGCAGCGGGGATAGCTCCCGCCAGGGCGGCGGCGTTTGCGACGGGCACGTAGCGGTCGTCGGCGCCGTGGATCACGAGCGTGGGCGAGGTTATGTGCCCGACGTCGCTGGAGAGGTCGAAGCCAGCGCCGGCTCTGGCCTGCTCATAGTAGGCTGCCTCAGAGGGCGAGTCAGCGAGGCGCCAGCGTACGATCTGCTCGAACTCGTCCTCATGCTTGGCGCGGTAGGCCTCCGAGGTCGCCGTCTCGAGGCCCCGCCTGAGGGACCCCTCAGGGCTGAAGGAATTCCATCCAAGCATGTCCGCCAGGGCCTGGGGAGACATCGACTCCGGCCCCCTGCCACCGTAGCTCGTGCACACCAGGACCAGCCGGTCGACGAGATCAGGCCTCATCAACGCCAGTTCCTGCGCCACGAAGCCGCCGAGCGATGTTCCAAGCACATGAGTCTTCCTTACACCAAGGTGATCCAACAGCGCCACAACGTCCTCCACGAGGTCGGAGACGCCGTTCTCGAGCCTCCGCTCACCCCGTACATCAAAGGTGATGGTCCGAAAGTGACGCGAGAAGGCAGGAACCTGCTTGAACCACCCCCAGCGGCCGAAGCCAAGGCCACCTATGAGGAGCAGTGACGGTCCCTTGCCGTTGATGTCGTAGTCGATGCTTGTGTTCTCCGTGAGCGTAACGGGCATTCGTTATTCGCCTCCCTCTCCAGTGAGCGACCCGGCGAGAGATCGATCTTCTTGTCCTAAATCTCCCATTCGGCCAGAGCAGCCCTCCGGAATGATAAGTGCGTACTGCACTTAGGTGCAGCATACAGGTATTGTAAAGGGGCTGGGATGATGGGCAAGCCGGGTGAGTGAAACCCATCACCGATGGATTGACCCTGTCTTCGCCAGAACCTATGCTTGCGGCTAAAGGGGCGCGGTGGAGGCGCTCGGAATCGGAGCAAAGAGGAGCCGAAGAATATGACCGTTACTTCTGAAGGAACGAGTCGGGAGAAGCGACCTGTGGATCTCATCAACGCGAGCAGGTTGCTCTCGGATGAGGAGAAAGGGGTCAGGGACAGGGTCCGCGAGTTCGTGGACAGCGAGGTCATCCCGACTGCCGCGG
>DASSJP010000769.1:0-2811 GCA_035691165.1 Rubrobacter sp. | reverse complement strand
GGTCATCGACGAGACGCCCTCCCGCCTCATCATACTCGGCGTCGGCGATGCTCGACGCCTCCCCCGCACCGACCTCGACGAAGACCCTGTGCCCGGCGCGGGTCAACTCGTATACGGCGTGCGGGGCCAGCGCGACCCTGGTCTCACCCGGCGTCCTCTCTCTGGGCACCCCGATCCTCATCGTCCGTCCTCCCGCATCGCGGACGTCTGGGCAGGAACCGTTTGGAAAATGCCGTGCGTATATTTCGGTCTCATACTTACCAAGAGTACTCCGGATCCAGCCGACGATCCAGCGTAACAGGCGGGATTCTTCAGACAATCTCCCACGACGGATGCGCCTCCAGGAAGCCTTTCAGCTCCTCCTCTGCTCCCATGACTCCAAGGCCGATCCTACCTTCAGGGACAGGCGTCCACGAAGGGGCGAATCTGACGCGGAAGCCTGCGTTCCTGAGGTCGATGGCGAGGGTCTGTAATGTCGCTGCGGGGGCAGAGCCAGGAAGCATCACGCGGTTTGCCTGGGTCTCGAGGAGGGCGTCCGAGAGCGCCGCTGTGATCGTCAGGGACCGCAGTACGGTCTCGAGGGCGGAACCCAGGTCTTCTTCGGAGAGGGCCAGGATCTCACCAAGTATCTCACGCCGCCCTTCTCCAGAATCGTCGGTCTCGACGACGGAACACCGCACGCACTCCGGAAGGGCTGGAAGCGTTGGAACAGGCGGTACTTCTTCGACCCTGTCCCAGGAGAGCGTCGCCCTGAACTCGACAAGGCCCGCTGTGCGGGTGGCTATCGTACCGGCCCGGTCGCCGGTCGGGTGCACGGCGGTGAGCCGGCTTTTGGCCCGGACAAGACCTCCCATTCCGACGGCTTCCCTCAGTGGGCCGCCCTTTCTTCCGGCCTCACGGCTTCCTGACCCACATCTGCAGCCTCTTCCAGGGCCGCGCCGCAGGCACCCACGAAGCCGTAGAACAGCGGGTGGGGCCGTAATGGACGGCTCTTGAATTCGGGGTGGAACTGGCTCCCGATATAGAACGGGTGGTCTTTGATCTCCGCGATCTCGACCAGCCTTCCATCGGGTGAGGTGCCTGAGAAGACCATCCCGGCATCCGAGAGCGCGTCCCTGTACGCGTTGTTCACCTCGTAGCGGTGACGGTGGCGCTCGTAGACGAAGCCAGCGCCGTAGACATCCTCGGCCAGCGTGCCTGGCGCGATCTGGCATGGCCAGCGTCCCAGGCGCATCGTGCCGCCCATCTCGACACCGACCTGATCTGGCATGATGTCTATAACAGGGTGCGGTGTGTCCTGCTCGAACTCGGTGGAGTTCGCCATCTCGAGGCCCGCGGCGTTGCGGGCGAACTCGATGACCTCTATCTGCATACCGAGACAGAGCCCGAGGTACGGCGTCCCCGTCTCCCTGGCGTAGCGCGCGGCCTCGATCTTGCCCTCGGCGCCGCGATGGCCGAATCCCGGCAAGACGAGCACCCCGTCCACGCCGGCCAGCCGCTCCTCGGTCGAGGCCCGGTCAACGAGCTGCTCGGAGTCTACCCAGTCGAGCTCGACCTTCAGGTCGTGCGCCCCGCCTGCATGCGCAAGTGCTTCCACCACGGACAAATACGCGTCCTGCAGCTTAATGTACTTGCCGATGATCGCCACCCTCACGGTCCTTCGCGCTTCGAGCATGCGGGAGACGAGGTTCCGCCACTCCCCGAGGTCGGCCTGGGGCGCCGAGAGGCCGAGTTTATCCAGCACCAGGTCGTCGAGGCCCTCATCGTGCAGGCTCAGAGGAATGGCGTAGAGGTTAGGGGCGTCCTCGGCGGCGATGACCGAGTCGAGCTCCGTATCCGCGAAGAGTGCGATCTTCTTCCGAATGTCATCGCTTATGGGCCTGTCGGCGCGACAGATGAGCACGTCTGGGCTTATGCCGATCTCACGCAGGCGCTGCGCGGAGTGCTGGGTCGGCTTGGTCTTGAGCTCCCCGGCAGCCTCGATGTAAGGCACGTACGAGACGTGGACGTAGAGCACGTTCTTGCGCCCCACGTCGTTGCGGAACTGCCTTATGGCCTCCAGGAACGGCAGGCTCTCTATGTCGCCTACCGTACCCCCGATCTCCGTAATAACGACGTCCTTGTCCTGCCCGAGACGCCCGATCCTGTTCTTGATCTCATTGGTTATGTGCGGAATGACCTGCACGGTCGCCCCGAGGTAATCTCCCCGCCTCTCCCTGGTGATGACCTCCCAGTAGACGCTGCCTGTCGTAACGTTGGAGAGCCTGCCCAGGTTCTCGTCCAGGAAGCGCTCGTAATGACCGAGGTCGAGGTCCGTCTCGGCACCGTCCTCCGTGACGAATACCTCACCGTGTTGATAAGGGTTCATCGTCCCAGGGTCCACGTTGATGTAAGGGTCGAATTTCTGGAGCACGACCCTGTAACCACGAGCCTTGAGCAACATGCCCAGAGCCGCAGCGCTCGTCCCCTTGCCGATAGACGACACGACGCCGCCCGTAACGAAGATATACTTTGTTTCGCTCATCTACACCCCCAGGAAAACACCAACACAACGCACCCGTCCACACTACTGATCTGAATCGGGAAAAGGATTCCGGCGGTGAGGCGCGGGATCATCTCCTCCCGCAGCCCTACATGCCAACGCACCTGCATGGATCTCTATCATACGATCTTTGGCCGCAAAATTAAATAGCGTGATCGCGAGACACCGTTTCGAATCACTTTGTCGGGGACGATTATCTGAATCAGACCACGAAGAGTACGCCGAGCAGAGATTCTATCTTCCGCCGACCAGGAGCTCCGAGGCGTGGG
>DASSJP010000768.1:0-7191 GCA_035691165.1 Rubrobacter sp. | reverse complement strand
CCGCCGAGGTGGTATGCGACGTGACGCCAGTCTGGGGCGTCGAGGAGGAGCATATCGGCCATGTAGCCCGGTGCGAGCCTGCCGACGTCTTCGAGGCCGAGGACGTGCGCGGCGTTGGCCGTACAGGCACAGAGGGCTTCTGCCGGGGAGAGCCCAAGGCGGGTGCACGCCAGGTTCATCACGAGCGGCAGCGACTCGCAGAAAGAGCTGCCGGGGTTGAAGTCCGTGGCGAGCGCGACGATCGCACCCTCGTCGGCAAGGAGGCGGGCCGGCGGGAGAGGAAGGTCGAGGAACAGCGCGCACGCTGGTAGAAGAACGGCCGCGACGTCGCTCCTCGCGAGCAGGCGGGCTCCTTCGTCTCCCGTGGCTTCGAGGTGGTCAACACTACGCGCACCGAGCTCGATAGCAAGTGGTATCGCACCGCGCTCGGAGAACTGGTCGGCGTGCAACCTGAGGGCGAGACCATGTGCCCGGCACGCTTCGAGGTAGCGCCTCGCTTCCGGCGCTTCGAAAGAGCCCCGCTCGAGGAAGACGTCGGCGGCGCGGGCGAGTGGTTCGGCTTCGGGTAAGACGTCCTGGATCACGAACTCCACGTACTCCGCTGCGCTGTCGAACTCGGGCGGGATCGTATGCGCCCCGAGGAACGTCGGATATACGTCCACCGGGCTGTACTGTCCCGCGGTGTGGATCGCGCGCAGGGACTTCAGCTCAGTCTCGCGGTCGAGGCCGTAACCGGACTTCGCCTCCGCGGTCGTGGTGCCGTGATCGAGCATCCAGCCCAGGTGACGCTCGACGGCAGATGCCAGATCCTCCTGGCTACCACCCCGTGTCGCCGCCACCGTCGAACGGATACCGCCGCCTGAGGCGTGGATCTCCTCGTAGGTAGCCCCTGAAGAGCGTAGCCCGAACTCCGCCGCCCTGTCTCCCAGGAATGCAGGATGCGTGTGGCAATCGACGAAACCAGGCAGCGCCGCCTTCCCGCGCCCGTCCACGCTCTCGTAGTCCACACCGGATGGAATGTCTCGCAAGACATCCTCAGGCGGACCGACCGCGAGGATTCGGTCCCCGGATACGGCTATCGAGGCGGGGGAGTGGACACGCAGGGCTCCGAATTCACGGCCCCGAAGCGGGCCGTTACCTACCGGGGTAACTGCGGCCTCGAGGTCGTGGATCAGGAGCGAGACCTCAGCCACGGTATTCTCCCGATGAGAGATCCAGGGCCATCTCCAACTGGCTCGTGTCCTGAAGCTCCCAGCCGCACCGTGTGAAGAACGTGGGGGCAAGATCTTCGGGGACGATGGCAGGGATCGACCACCTGCGGTCCGCAAACGCGGCGTAGAGAGCCTGCATGATGCGGGTGCCCCAACCCTTGCGCCGATCGACGCGGGGCACGACGAGCGCGGTCAGGGTGATCACTGCCGCGTCCGGGTCCCCGATGAGTGCATAGGCGTGATGGTCGAGATGATAGGCTCTCGCGGGAGAAACCGTGGCTGAGAGCGTCTCCGCGGCCAGCATCCACGGCAGGCCCGGTTCGCTTTCTCTGGCCGCGACGCGTGCGAAGTCCAGAGGATCGAGCGCCGAGATCGTCTCTGCCGTGTCGGTAGCTGTCCCGTCAGGTTCGCGATGGTAGCCGACGAGCCGGCGTAGCGGCCTGAAACCGAGGCTCGTGTACAGGTTGACCGCGGGTGTATTGCCCTCGATAACCTCCAGCAGAACAGTCCTGTCTCCCCTCGAGACGGCCTCCCTGATTGCTCCCTGCATTATCTGCTTTCCGACTCCTCCGCCTCGCACCTCTGGCGCGACCGCCATCGCGGCTATGCGGCTTGTCCAGCCCCTGCGCGCGACGAGGAGCACCGCGACGGGTCTGGCCTCCAGGAAGTACACGCGGCTTGCGAAGGGGTCCAGGTTCTCCGGTCGGAAACGACGTTCGTATCCCTGCGCGCTCACGTTGACGGGCATCACGTAGCCATCGAAGGATCTCGTAAGTGCTTCCGCGACAACGGTGGCCGTGCATTCGGCTACCGGCGTTGCAGAGATGGCGGCTATGTTCACCTTGGACATTCCTCTATTCTAAGGCGGTCATGTATCAACTTCTGTTTTCTGTGATGCCGATGGATTTCGCGGAGAGGCTCGCCTTTGCGGGAAACGCTGTTAGTGCAGCCGTCTTCATGCGGTGTTGAAAGTGCGTTTGCCCGCTACCCATGTCCCTGCCACGATTCCGCTGCCTGCTCCGAAGACGAGCGCGGATGGGAGGTCGGTGGCATCAACGTCGGCGAGGCTCGGATGCGACAGGTCTATCTCGATGAGATCTGCCTGCTCGCCGGTCTTCAGCCCGTCGCGGTTCCAGCCTGCATGCAGCAGCCACGGCGTCGGCGAGGTCTCGTTTCCGGTGACGAGGACGTTCCTGCGGCCGGAGAGTCTGCGGGCGTTCGTCTCGATCTCCCGCAACTCCTCGAACGGGTCTATGCGGACGTGCGAGTCGGAGCCGATGGAGAGCCGGATGTTTCGCTTCAGAATGCCCTCAGCCGGCAGGAAGCCGTCACCGAGGTTCCCCTCCGTCGTGGGGCAAGCGCACACGGAGGCGCCATGTTCCGAGAGGAGATCCAGCTCCGCCGCATCGGCGTGGGTGGCGTGGATTATCGTGGTGCGTGGGCCGAGGAAGCCGGTCTGCGAGAGGAGCTCGACGGGACGCATCCCGTGCTCCGCCAGACACTCTCCGATCTCACGCGGCTGCTCGTCGGCGTGGATGTGTGCGGGGAGATTGTCACGACGAGCGTACTCTCCGATCTCCTCCAGCCACCTTCTCGGAACCGCCCTGACACTATGGGCACCGACACCGACATCGATCAGCGGATGACTTTCTCCCCACTCCCTGAGCAGTTCGACCCTGTGAAGGAACGCCTCCACGGACGCGTCGCGAAAGCGCGGTACGCCTCCCCGCGCGTAGGCGACGGGGAGCAAAAGGAGCCGGATGCCCGAATCTTCGGCAGCCAGGGCTACGGCCTTCGCAAGGGCGTTTGGGTCTTCGTAAAGTGTTCCGTCGTTGCGGTGGTGGACGTAGTGGAACTCGGTGACGCTCGTGTAACCGGCTGAGAGCATCTCCTCGTAGCACCGGCGGCTGACCTCGCGCATCGACTCTGGGGTAAGGTCTTCTGCCAGCGCATACATCCGCTCCCGCCAGGTCCAGAAATCGTCCTTGGGGTGGGAAGGTTCGATCCGCTCGACCGTCCCGCGCAGGCCACGCTGGAAGGCGTGGCTGTGGTCGTTGACGAAGCCGAACGCGAGCGCCTTGCCAGGTAGACGTTCGCCGTCTGTAGCGAGGCCGACCTCGACTATCCGCCCGTTCTCGATAGATACGCCGATACCGCTCCTCGCGCCAAATGCGTCGAGGAGGAGGTCGGGGAGGAGAGTCTGCCTCAAGCTTCTAATGCGGGCATCTGGATGCCCAGGCGCCTGGCTGCAGCCTGCGCAGACTCGTAGCCAGCGTCTGCGTGGCGTACGACGCCTATGCCGGGATCGTTGAAGAGCACGCGCCGCAAGCGGGCTGCGCCGTCTTCTGTGCCGTCAGCCAGTACCTGGGCGCCTGCGTGGATGGAGCGTCCGATCCCGACCCCTCCGCCGTGATGTACGGCGACCCAGCTAGCCCCGCCTGCTACGTTGAGCATCGCGTTCAGGATTGGCCAGTCTGCGATGGCGTCGGAGCCGTCCTTCATCGCCTCGGTCTCGCGGTAAGGTGAGGCGACGCTGCCCGTGTCGAGATGGTCTCGTCCTATGACTATGGGAGCGGAGATCGTGCCTTCGGCCACCAACTCATTGAAGCGAAGGCCAGCCTGGTGACGGTCTCCTGCGCCGAGCCAGCAGATGCGTGCCGGGAGACCCTGGAAGTGGACCTTCTCGCGGGCGTTGGAGATCCAACGCCTCAGGCGCTCGTCTTCAGGGAAGAGATCCAGGATCGCATCGTCCGTCGCCGCTATGTCCGACTCCTCCCCGGAGAGCGCGGCCCACCTGAACGGCCCCTTGCCCTCGCAGAAGAGCGGCCTGATGTACGCGGGAACGAAACCGGGATAGCTGTACGCACCCTCGAAGCCGCCGAGTTTGGCCTCCCCGCGCAGGGAGTTGCCGTAGTCGAAGACCTCGGCGCCTCGCTCCTTGAAGCCGACCATCGCGGCGCAGTGGCTGGCCATCGAGGCGCGGGCTTCCGAGATGTAGCGGTCCGGATCTGCCTCACGCAATTCAGCGGCGGCGTCCAGGTCGTAGCCTGCTGGTATGTAGCCGACGAGAGGGTCGTGGGCCGATGTCTGGTCCGTGACGGCGTCAGGGAGGTATCCGCGTTCGAGCAGCGCCGGGAACACCTCAGCCGCGTTGCCGAGGATTCCTATCGAGAGCGGTTCCCCGGCCTGCTTAGCCTGCTCGGCGCGCCCGATGGCCTCGTCGAGGTCGTCTATACGTTCGTCAAGGTAGCGGTGCTCGATGCGGCGTTCTATGCGCCGCTCGTCCACCTCGACGCAGAGCGCTATTCCCTCGTTCATTGTGATTGCCAGGGGCTGGGCGCCGCCCATGCCGCCGAGGCCCGCGGTGAGGCAGACGCGGCCGCGCAGCGTCCCTCCGAAGCGTTGCTCGGCTATGGCGGCGAACGTCTCGTAGGTACCCTGAAGAATGCCCTGGGTGCCGATGTAGATCCATGACCCCGCGGTCATCTGCCCGTACATAGTGAGCCCCGCCCGCTCCAGCTCTCTGAACGTCTTCCAGTCGGCCCATTCAGGGACGAGCAAGGAGTTGGCGATGAGGACCCGTGGCGCCCACGGGTGTGTCTTGAAGACGGCGACGGGCTTGCCCGACTGCACGAGCAGCGTCTCGTCGTCGTCCAGACCCTGCAGGGTACTCACGATGGCCCAGAAGCTCTCCCAGTTGCGGGCGGCCTTGCCGGTCCCTCCGTAGACGACCAGGTCTTCAGGACGTTCGGCCACCTCGGGGTCGAGGTTGTTCATCAGCATGCGGAGGGCTGCCTCCTGGTGCCAGCCCTTGCAGGTGAGATCCCTCCCTCGCGGCGCGCGGATGGTAGGAGCTTTTCTGGTGTCAGCCATGGGATCTCCTTCCGTAAGATCGGGATTCAGTCTGGCACCGGCTCCTTAAAAAGTCCAGCATGGGGGAGTAGTATGGCGGCAAGACGACGGAGGATTCTTTGACGCTCTTCCACCCGACAACAGGAACCGTGACCCTCACGGGCGACGACCTCTCTATCGAGGACGTTGTCCGCATCGCCAGGCGCGGCGCCCGCGTGGAGGTCTCCCGCGAGGCCCTGGAGCGCGTCAGGAGGGCGAGGGACGTCGTGGACAGGGTCCTCGAGCGCGGCGACCTCGTCTACGGCATGAACACGGGCGTCGGCTCGCTCTCACGCTATCGCATCCCTTTCGAGAGCCTGGAGCAGTTCTCCGTGCGGCTGGTCACGCGCCACACTACCCATCAAGGAACGGAGCTCGGCCCCGAGGTCGTGCGCGCGATGATGGTGACGCGGGCGAACGGCATGGCGAAGGGCGGCGTCGGGGTTAGGGCCGAGCTCATTCAGGCTTTCCTGGATGCTCTGAACGCCGGGGTCCATCCCGTCGTGCGGACCGGGGGATCGGTGGGACAGGCAGACCTCGCGGAGATGGCGGAGATCGGACAGGTCCTCATCGGACGCGGCGAGGCGGAGCACAGGGGAATTAGGATGCCAGGCGCCGAAGCCCTGCGCTCCGCCGGCCTCCGGCCCATACGCCTGAAAGCAAAAGAGGGGCTCGCGCTCATAAGCGCCAACGGCGTGACGATGGGCCACGGCTCGCTGGTCCTCGCGGACGTGGCCGACCTGCTCGACGCCTTCGACGTTACGGCGGCGCTCTCCCTTGAGGCTTTCGGGGGAAATCTATCGACCATCCACCCGGAGGCGGCAAGGATGCGGCCCCACCCCGGGCAGGCGCGGGCTGCGGACCGGCTGCGGGAGCTGCTCGCGGGGAGTTACCTGTGGCGTCCGGGCGCGGCGCGAAACCTGCAGGACCCGCTCTCGTTCAGGTGCGTCCCCCAGACTCACGGCGCGTGCTACGACGCCCACGCCTACTCGCGCGGCACAATGGAGGTCGAGCTCAACTCAGCGAGCGACAACCCGCTCGTTCTGCTCGACGACCAGTCCATCATCTCCGTCGGGAACTTCGACGTGGTCGCCCTCGCCGTGGCCTTCGATCTGCTTCGGGTCGCCGTGGCCCAGGTCGTCCACCTCGCCAACGAGCGTATCCAGAAGCACCTCTGGTCGCAGTTCAGCGGGTTGCCCACGGGCCTCGCTGCACGCGACGGCGACGAGGGGCTCAGGCCTCTCGGCTATACGTCCGCGTCCCTGGCGGCAGAGGCGCGGGTGCTCGCCAACCCAGTCTCGCTCGATTACCGGGGTCAGATCGCCGAGGGATTCGAAGACCACGCAAGCATGGCGCCCCTCGGCGTACGCAAGACAGGGGAACTACTCTCGATCTCACGCCGCATGGCCGCGCTGGAACTGACGGTGGCCACACGCGCCATCGAGTTGCGCGGAGGACCGCCCCTCGGGGCTGGAACCGGGATAGCCTGCGACATCGCGCGCGAGTTCGCCACTGCCGACCCCGAAGAGCGCTGGCCTGACGTGGATGGCCTGACGGAGGCTATCGATAGCGGCAGGCTCGTCGCGCGCGTGGCGGCAGAGATCGGACCACTCGAGCCCGTCTCGAACCCTGGCGACGCCGTGGGACCCGCCGAAGGGTGAAAACAGGTATTAGGGGTCTGATCTCCTGCCAACGCGACTACCGCGGCGGCGTGATGTGGAAGTCTCACCGGGTAGTCTAGGAGATCATTGAGGCGCATCTGCCCGATGGTACGGCACCTCTCGGTCGGCAGGCTTCCCAGGATCCATCCTGATGCCTCTAAAGAAACCTCCCTAGCCAGGCGAGGGTCTCCTCGACCCAGTACGTGCCGACCCTGTGCTCCTCCCCTGGCACGTCTATAAAGCGAAGCCGCTCAGGGGCCTCGGAGTAACACGGGACCAGAAAATCGTAGAAGTGGCGGGCGTTCGGGTAGGGAGCGCCGTGATCGGTAGTGCCGTGGATCATGAGCAGCGGTGTTGGGAAGCATGCCCCCGGGTCGGGGGCGTAGGCCGCCTCCTGCCTCACGGCGCTTCCGGGCCCGGGGACGGCT
>DASSJP010000767.1:0-6109 GCA_035691165.1 Rubrobacter sp. | reverse complement strand
ACTTGTACTCTGCCCCTGCTCCCCCTGATTCCCTAGTTTGTGTAGCCATCGTCAAGCCTCCTCTATTGGCGCAATAGACCCGTCAAGACTTACCCTTGTCCACTTGTTCCGGTCTTCCGACCGAAGTCGGTATGCAACCGTGCGGACGCCTTTCCTTACGGCCAGGACGCGTAGTGCCTCTCGGCGATCAGTTTTAAGCCTCCTTCCCTTTGGAAAGCTGTTGGCATTGTGGGCCATTGATCGGTCAGGAGCAAGTACTGTCCGCCCGGGGGCGCTGCGTGGCGTCTTCTAGGAGAGGGCGGCCACGATCCTGTTGTTCTCGGACGCGCTTCCGAGCGAGATCCTGCTCCACCCGGGATACCCGAGCGCCTCGCCTTCGCGCACCAGAACCCCCGTCTTCTCGAAGACCTCCGGTCCCGTGCGGACGAGGATGAAGTTGGTGTGTGAGGGCACGTACTCGAGGCCCGCCTCACCGAATGCCGCCTGGAGGCGCTCGCGCTCCGACTTTATGAAGTGCGCCCGCTCGGCGATGGCCTCAGCCTGGCGCATCGAGGCTTCTGCCGCCGCCTGGGCCACCAGGCTCACGCTGAAGGGGACGTGCGCCCGCCAGGCGTAGTCCGAGATCTGCAGTGGCGCTATGCCGTAGCCGATCCTGAACCCTGCGAGCCCGTGAACCTTGGAGAACGTCCTGGTCGAGACGACGTTGGTCGACTCGAGGACGAGCTTGTGAGAGCCTGCGTAGGCGGGGTCATCGACGAACTCGTAGTATGCCTCGTCCAGGATCAGGAGTACTTCTTCAGGAAGCGCTTCGGCGAAGGAGCGTACCCTTTCGAGTGGCAGGTACGTCGCCGTGGGGTTATTCGGGTTGCACAGGATCACGGCTCGGGTTGTGGGCCCGACTGCCGCGTAGATGGCGTCGAGGTCTACCGTGTGGCTCTCGTCGAGGGCGACCCTGCGCTCGTCCAGGCCGACGACGCGGGCGGTTGAGGAGTAGAAGGGGAACGATGGCCAGGGGAAGATCACCTCTCCAGGGCGCTCCAGAATCTGCAGGAGGTCGACGAGCACCTCGCTCGACCCGTTGCCTACTATCACGTGCGACTTCGTTATACCCGGGTTGGAGGCTGAGATCGCCTCGCGCAGGGGATCGGCGTCGCGCTCGGGGTAGCGGTTTCCGCGGGAGAGAGATTCGGCAGCCGCAGCCTTCGCTTCGGGGAGCGGGCCGAAGGAGAGCTCGTTCATGGTCAGCTTCGCGTACTCTTTCGAGCCGCGGTCGACCGCCATCTCCCAGGCCATCCTCGGCGGATGGTACGGGCGTATGCTGTCCAGTGCGGACCTGGGCTTCATCGGGATCTCATCTCAGTGGAGGATCTGGTTCAAGAAGCATCCTATGCGGCCCTCGTCCATGAAGACAACCCTGTGGGCGACGCGGCGCGCGAAGCCCATCTCGTGGGTTACGACGACCATCGCTTCGAGGACCTGGAAGTCCCCGAAGAACTTGCTAACCCCTCGAAACTCTATGATGCTCACCGTACTACCCAAGATCCGAAGTGTAGAATAGCATAGGTACGCTACATCCTGGAGGGACCGTGGAGAGTCTTTTCGATACGGCGGAGGGCGGCGAGAACCGCGAGCAAAGGCTGGAGGAACTGGCCCGACAGGTTGCCGTCTGCACCAAGTGCGACCTGGCGAAGAGCCGCACCAACACGGTCTTCGCGACAGGGGACCCCTACTCGCCGTTGATGCTCGTCGGGGAGGGGCCTGGGGAGAACGAGGACGCCACAGGGCTGCCTTTCGTCGGGAGGGCGGGCAAGCTCCTCGACGATATCCTGGCGGCCGTTGACCTGACACGGCAGCAGATCTACCTGACCAACATCGTCAAATGCAGGGCCGCCATCGAAGAGGGGGGCAGGCTCAGGAACCGCCAGCCGAAGACGACCGAGATAAGGGCCTGCAACCCCTACCTGCAGGGCCAGATCGAGGCCGTCAAGCCAGACATCATCCTCTGCCTCGGCGGTCCCGCGGCAAAGACGATCATAGACAAAGACTTCAGGATCACCAAAGATCGTGGCAAATGGTACGAGATAGAAGGCATCAAGACGATGGCGACCTTCCACCCGGCGTACGTCCTGAGGCAGCGCGGCGACGACCTGAACAATACCAAGCGCCTCGTCTGGAAGGATATACAGGCCGTCTACGCCGAGTACCAGAAGGCTATGGAGGAGCGAGGCCAGGGTGGCGGGTAGAGAGAGTATTGGAAGGACAATAGTAAACATTCTCATACCGTGTTTTGGCCGCGCCTGTTATAGTTGCGGTCTCAGTAGTAAACGTAGGACAACCGTCGAGAAGGGCTCGTAAAGCGTGGTCAGCACAACTACCGGCAATCGCATGATGGACAGCACCGACAAGGAGATACTCAACCGGATCCAGCGCGAGGTCCCGCTGGAGCGGGAGCCTTTCGAGGCCATCGGGCGCGAGATGGGGATCGCCGGCGATGAGGTCATCCGCAGGATAGAGATGCTAAAGAGGGGGCGTGTGATACGCCAGATCAGCGCGATCTTCGATACGCGCGTCCTCGGCTACGAATCTAGCCTGGTCGCAGCCACCATCCCCGCCCACAGGCTGAACGAGGGCGCGAAGGCCATAAACTCCCACCCCGGCGTCTCCCACAACTACGAGCGCAACAACGAGTTCAACCTCTGGTACACGGTAGCCGTCCCGCCCGACTCGCGCCTTGGACTGGAAGGTACCGTGGACGTGCTGCACCACATTAGCGGCGCTGAGAAGACCAGAATCCTGCCTACGCTCAAGCTCTTCAAGATCGGGGTCACCCTGGACATGAACACGGGTGCCACGGCGAAGAAGGAGGCTCCGCAGTACGGCGAGTCCGACCGCGAGAGCGCCGACAGGAACATCTCCGAGGACGACAAGGCGGCCATCAGGGCACTCCAGGAAGACGTCCCGTTGACACCGCGCCCGTTCGACCTGTGGGGCCGTCAGGTCGGACTCTCTTACGAGGAACTACTTGAGAGGGCCTACGACCTGCGCGACCGCAAGATCATGCGCCGCTTCTCTGCCGTCCTCTACCACCGCAAGGCCGGCTTCAGGGCGAACGCGATGGGAGTCTGGAGGGTGCCCGACGAGCGCATCGACGAGGTCGGAAACGCGTTCGCCCACTACCAGGCCGTCTCCCATTGCTACCAGCGGCCAACTTACGAAGACTGGCCCTACTCCGTCTTCTCCATGGTCCACGGCCGCACCATCGAGGAGTGCGAGCACGTCCTCACGGCCATGGCGGAGGAGACGGGCCTCACGGACTACACCTCCCTCTACTCCACCCGCGAGTACAAGAAGACGAGGGTGCGTTACTTCACGCCTGAGATGGAGGCCTGGGAGCGTCTCTACGCGGGCATCCTGCGCTGAGTCAGGCCTCAGAGATCAGGCGTCAGGTTTCGGGGGAACGCTAATTTGTTGAGCGCGGCGTTCCTGGTGGCCATCTTTGCTGCCTTGCTGGCCGGGATCGTTACCGGGCTCACGGGCTTCGGGCTGGCCCTGATCAGCACCCCGATACTCCTCTTCGTCTACGAGCCGAGGACGGTCGTCGTGTTGACGGCGATCTTCTCGATTTTCATCAGCAGCGCCGTTGTGTGGGACTCGTGGCAGGTGGCGCGGCGGCGTCTCGTGCTGGCGCTCCTGATCCCCGCCGTCGTGGGGATCGTTGCTGGCGCCGAGGTCCTGAGCGTGATCGACCCCGACTACGTGCGGCTCGGGGTCGGCGTCATCGTGATCTTCTCCGCCATGCTCCTCGTCCGTGATGTCCGTCTGCCAGGGGCCGATACCCGCTGGGGGACGCTCGTCGCCGGCTCGGCAAGCGGGGCGCTCTCCACCTCGACCGGGCTCGCCGGTCCCCCGATAGTGCTGCTCCTGGCCTCACGCGGCCTCCCGAAGCACGAGTTCCGCGGGACCAGCGCCCTGTACTTCCTGCCGATGAGCATTGTCGGACTGGCCGTGCTGGGACTGCGCGGCCTCGTCGAGCCAGGAGAGATACTGCTCGGACTCCTGCTCATCCCCGCCGCCATCGCAGGAAAAGCCGTCGGCACGACGCTCCTCAAGCGCGTCTCCGAGAGAGCGTTCCGGGCGGTTACCCTGGGGCTCGTGATCCTGACAGGCACCCTCGGCGTCGCGACCGCGGCGTGGGCGCTGTTGTAGTCGAGATCCCGCCCAGGCCGAAGGGCGTCACCATCGCTGGTACGAGACTGCCGAACACGCGCCAACCCTTGACACTATATCCGGCCTCTTACTTTTCCGATGCTACCAGCGTGGCATAATTGCCCGGTTGGCCAGATACAGGAGGCGAAGGATGACGGTAAGGGTTGGGGCACAGCTGCATCCGCAGCAAGCCAGTTACGCGCAGATGAGGGACGCCTGGCTCAGGGTCGAGGAGATGGGTGCCGATACGCTCTTCAACTGGGACCACTTTTTCCCGCTATACGGCGACCCTGACGGCAAGCACCTCGAATGCTGGACGCTTCTCGGGGCGATGGCGGAGGTCACCGAAAGAGTAGAGTTCGGGGCGCTCGTCACGTGCAACTCCTACAGGAACCCGAACCTGCTCGCCGACATGGCACGCACCGTGGACAACATCTCGGGTGGACGTCTCATACTCGGGATCGGCTCCGGCTGGTTCCAGAGGGACTACGACGAATACGGCTACGAGTTCGGGACGGCGGGGAGCAGGCTAAGGGACCTCGATGCCGCGATGCCAGTTATCGAGGAGAGGCTCGGGAAGCTGAATCCACCACCCACGCGTGAGATCCCGATCCTCATCGGCGGTGGCGGCGAGAAGGTAACTCTACGCATCGTCGCCGAGCACGCCCACATCTGGAACGGCTTCGGAAACCCCGAGCAGGCAGGCCGCAAGAGCCGCATCCTCGACGACTGGTGCCGCAAGGTCGGGCGCGACCCGAAAGAAATAGAGCGCTCGATAGTGGTGAGGCCGGATCAGGTTCAAAACGCCGCCCGCTACGTGGAGAACGGCATCACTCACCTCCTGATGGGCTTCGGGGGCCCCGACTACGATGTGAGCCCCCTGCAAGACCTCATCGCCTGGCGCGACGACTACAGGGAGAGTAGAGAAGAGGCAAGCTGACCCGCTGACGTAGGGGAGCGACGCCGGAGTACATTAAGCATAGTCGAACGCTGGTTCGAGGACCACTGGGGCGACCTGGACGCCGTGGACGGACTCGTCGCCCCCGACTTCGTGACGCACGGCCAGAGCGGCATGGAAGATAGCCACGGTCGCGAGGCATTTACGGAGTGGCTGAGATGGTACCTATCCGCCTTCGCTGACAGGGAGTGGAAAGTACACGAAGTCATCTCGGAAGGGGACAGGGCCGTCGCCCGCTATTCAGGGTGGGCGACGTACCGGGGGGCTGCTGGACATACCTTCGAGCGATCAGCGCGTCATCGAGACGGTCAACCTGATCCTCCGTGTCGAAGATGGCCTCGTGCAGGAGCTGGGGTCCGAGATGAGGGACCTCCAGCTCTTCATGCAACTAGGCGCCTTCCCTTGGTGGGACCGCTCCTGTCAGACCGGACTTATCGCCCGGACAAGGTCGGAGATCAAATCCTTCTTGTCCTCGATGCCGACGGAGAGGCGCATGAGGCCGTCCGTGACGCCCCTCGCCTCGCGCTGCTCGCGCGGGATGGCGGCGTGGGTCATGGTGGCAGGATGGGTTATTAGGGACTCGACCCCACCTAGACTTTCGGCGAAGTGGAAGACCCGCGTCTTCTGCACGGCCGCGTAGGCAGCCTCGGTGCCACCCTTGAGGGTGAAGGAGACCATCCCGGAGAAGCCGCTCATCTGCTTTTTCGCCAGCTCGTGCTGCGGATGGTCGGGCAGACCGGGGTAGAGCACCGTTTCTACTTCGGGGTGGCCTTGCAGGAACTCGGCGACGGCGAGGGCGTTCTCCTCGTGCTGGCGCATGCGGACGGCCAGGGTCTTCAGGCCGCGAAGTACGATCCAGCAGTCGAATGGACCGGGTACTCCGCCTGCGGCGTTCTGGTAGAACTTGATCCCCTCGTAGAGCCCCTCGTCCGAGACCGCGACAGC
>DASSJP010000766.1:0-4515 GCA_035691165.1 Rubrobacter sp. | reverse complement strand
CCGTCCTCTACGTCGGTAAGCCCCCGCGTCCGAGCCCGGCCCAGGGCTCGGCCAAGTTCCACAAGCAGGAGCATGCCGGCATCGTGAGGGATGCCTTCGAGAGCGTCGGGCAGGATCTTGATGAAGAACAGGCCGTGGAGGAGACGCAGGTGCGCGCCTCAGCCCCGAGCGAATAGTATTTAGAGAGGGAGGGCAACCCGTGGCTGCTGAGATACACGTACCTGAGCTTGGGGAGTCGGTCGCCGACGCGACGGTCGGGAGGTGGCTCAAGCAAGAGGGCGAAGCCGTAAAGTCAGGCGAAGCTCTCGTCGAGCTTGAGACGGATAAGATCAACTTCGAAGTCGAGGCCGAACAGGACGGCGTCCTCGAATCTATCTCGAAGGGCGAGGGCGAGACCGTGAACGTCGGCGAGGTCATAGGCACCATAGGCGAAGGCAACGGTAAAGCCCCCGAGGAGCCCGAGGCTGAGGCCGAAGAGGAAGAACAACCGCAAGCCGAGGCGGAGCAACCCGAGGCTGAAGAGGTTGGTGGCGAGGAATCCGACGGCCACAGGGAGGTAGAGGACGGTGCTGGCCGCGCCTCGCCTTCTGTGAGGAAGCTGGCCCAGGAGTACGAGGTTGACCTCGCCGAGGTCTCTGGCAGCGGTTCGGGCGGGCGCATCACACGCGAGGATGTGGAGCGATTGATCCGGAAGCAGTCCAAGCCCGCCGCCCCCGAGAAGACGGAAGAACCTGAGCGCGACGGTAAAGGCGATATGCAACCCATACCGGCTGCCGAAGACGGCAGGGCGGCGCTGGAGGAGAGGGTGCGCGTCTCCAGGCGGCGCCAGACTATCGCCCAGAGGCTCGTCGAGTCGCAGCAGACGGCTGCGATGCTCACCACATTCAACGAGGCGGATATGAGCGCGATCATGGAGCTCAGGAAGCGCCGCAAGGAGTCCTTCCAGGAGCGGACCGGCGCGAGACTCGGCTTCATGAGCTTCTTCACCAAGGCGGCCATCGGCGCCCTGAAAGCGTTCCCCAAGGTCAACGCCGAGCTGGATGGGAGCGAGCTCGTCCTCAAGAAGTACTACGACATCGGCGTGGCCGTGAGTACGGACGAGGGTCTCGTCGTGCCCGTCATCCGCGACGCCGACCACAAGAACTTCGCCGAGATCGAACAGGGCATAGCCGACCTCGCAACCAAGGCCCGCGAAGGCAAGCTGACCCTGGACGACCTGCGTGGCGGGACGTTCACCATAACCAACGGCGGCATCTTCGGTTCGCTCGTCTCGACGCCCATCCTCACAATGCCGCAGGTCGCGATACTCGGGATGCACAAGATCCAGGATCGCCCCGTGGTGGTAGACGGCGAGATAGTGGTCCGCCCGATGATGTACCTCGCGCTCTCCTACGACCACCGCGTCATAGACGGCGCCGAGGCCGTGAGCTTCCTCGTGCGTATTAAGGAACTCGTCGAAGACCCCGAGTCATTGCTGCTGGAAGGTTAGACCAGAAACGCGACCAGGCCAGGGGCTCCCTTCGGGGAGTCCCTTCGTCTACCCGTAGACTTCAACCGTGGCACGGATGCCCGGAGCCTGCGCCAGCCGCGCATCCATCGTGACCAGCGGGGCGTCCAGCGCTTCGGCGAGTGCGACGTAACCTGCATCGTATGCGGTCAGATTCTCTCTCAGTGCCCAGATCCTCTCTATCAAATACATATGCGGATAGCGCGTGAGTTGCGTGTCACGGAGTCTGCTCAGGGCCAGCTGCGCCCGTTCCGACGAGACAGTGCCGCGAAGGTTGAGACTCCTCAAGGCGTAGAGCACTTCGATCTCGAAGAGATGTGGCACGTGCAACGTTTCGCCTGGACGCGAGATCCTCTCCCGTATACTTTCGACCTCCGCTCCGATGTTCAGCAGTAGGGCGATCTCCGCCGGCGCGTCGATGACGATCACAGGCCGCTAACCGAGGTCGCGTGTATCGTCCGCGTCGCGCATTCTACGGATGGTTACGCACGGCGGCTCGTCCAGCTCGACCGGTGGATCGTGCCTGAGCCGCTCCATCATCTCGGCAAGGCCGACCCTGCCGCCACCTGCTCTATCTCGGAGAGCAGGTAGTCAGAGAGCGTCATCCCGGCCTTCGCCGCACGGACTTTCAGCGTCCGGTGCAACTCGTCGGGGACGTTGCGGATCTGGATCATCTTCGACATGTGAAAGAGAGTGACACATGCTCAGCACATGCGATATATCGGATGATCCTCCGCCGCAGCCGAAGGGCTACAATACGCTTCGGACACAATCTAGGGAGGATGACCTTGGATCTCCGATCTGTGCAGAAGCCATTGAAGGAAAAATACCGCGGCGAACCGGGATCTTCCCGCATAACGCTCGAAGCGAGGGCGAGCCAGCAGGACACCCCGATCTCCTGCTCCGTTGACGTGGGGCGCGCGATCTACGAGGCGGGAGCCCACGCGGGCGTCGGTGGAACGGGCTCTGCTGCCTGCTCGGGTGACCTCCTGCTCGGGGCTCTGGCGGCCTGCGCCCAGGTAACCTGCCAGATGGTCGCCGAAGCGATGGGGATAGAGACCGAGAGCATCGAGGTCACGGTCGAGGGAGATCTGGACCTCGCAGGGACGCTCGGTGTCTCCAGGGACGTTCCCGTCGGCTTCGAGACCATCCGTACCAGCTTCGAGGTCGTAGCGCCGCGGGCTACGGAAGAACAATTGGAGGACCTGCAGCGGAAGACGGAGCAGTACTGCGTGGTGTTCCAGACCCTCGGCGATCCGCCGGAACTCCAGACGGAGTGGGCATGACGACGAGCACCGTGGGCGTCACGTTAGTGCTTCGCTGCAGATAATGCGGGGTGGGTCGTACTCTTCGCGCGTAGCTTCTCGACGTGACGATGTCTCGTACATCCCGTAGCGAGAGTACAATCCTTCCAGCTCTCCTAGCAACCGCTTCCAGCCGCCGGTAGACTTCGGCCATCTGCTCTATCGTCTCGCGGTTGGTGGTGTTGCCGATGAGGAGCCTTAGTTCCTTGACGCCTTCGAGCTTGTTCTGAACCGCCGTGAGCCCTGAGACGAAGAAGTACCCGACGGCGAACCGGGCGCTCTCGGTGGACGCCAGGATACGGCCGATGGTGTCCACCAGTTTCTCCCCCCTGTTGTCCACGATGTCGCCCACCGGCTCACCTCCCTCGTCTCAAGGTCATGGGCTCTCACCCTCGTTCTTCCACCTCGTCTGCGTAGGTAGCATTGAGCCTCTCCGTGATCTCCTCATTCTCTCGCTGGCGGACAAAATCTTCTATCGCCCTTACGAAAAGCTCGCTGCGCGCGATGCCCAGTTTTTTGGCTCACGCTCCGGCCTCGTCGAACAGGGACTCTTCCATCGAAATCTCCATCTTTACGGTTGCTATCTTCTCGACCTCCTCTTTGGTGAACCGTAATGGTACTGAAGATACACAGCAGTTTAACGGCGGTATAGAAGCTGGCATGCTCCATTGACCCGTCGCCGCAGAACGTCGACTTCGAGTGGTGTGTTCGGGCAGAGGAGTCGGAACCTGGCCGTGTGATGTGCGGGTCTCAACCTCGGCTTATCCGGGGACGACAGTCCCTTTTCGAGCGTGAAGAGCGTCGCCACCCGCCCGTCTATCTCCGCCGAAGGGTCAGGTGAGCGCCACCTCGAAGGGCTTTCCCTTCAAGGAACTAACCTTCTGGATGGAGAAGCCGAGGACGTTGCCTTCCCCATCCACCCTCTCCATTACCAGGTCGTCCTCTATCTCGCGGCACAAGCCCTCCTTGCGCTCGAACGTTACTTCGAGGTAATCACCGTCGGGATCGTACCAGAGCTCCACGACGTCCCTTTCCACAGGGTTTCTCCTTCTTTGATCAATTATCTGTCAGGTAGGCGGTGATGACGAAGGCATCTTCTTCCCTGAACTTGACCACCGCACAGAGAATTTTCCTCCGACCCTGGTCTCGGAGTAGAAGGACTTCCTCGTCGCTGCGAGACCGCGCCACTCGCTCCGGGCGAAGCAGCGTCTCCCCGATCTCCGCTTCCATGTCCGACATCTCAGGGTGATCGAGGATGTGCGTCAACCGCTCGTCCGTGAGGCGGAGCGCCGAGTCCCAGAGATCGCGCAGGATCTTCAATCAGATACGGTTTCTAGAGTCCATACAACGCCGCCACACGCTCGTCTATCTCCGTCTCCCACTCCTCGCAAGCCACGCCCTTTGCGTACAGGCACTTCTGCACGAGCTCGGCGATGGCGTCGCGGTCGGCGGCGGGGGCGTCGGGAATAGAAACCTTCGAGAGGTGTACATCGCGCAACTCGTAGAAGCCGCCGCGTAGCTTCGAGCAAAGCTCAGTAATCGCGCTCCACGCGGGATCGGAGTTCAACACGCCCAGAAGGTACAGATCATCAACAGGCATGACGAACGCCTTGTCGTTAGTCGAAGCACCCGTATCGTCGAACGCAAAACGCTGGTCTTTAACCATAACTGGATAAGCGATTTTCTGCTTCGCGAATTCTTCAT
>DASSJP010000765.1:0-11075 GCA_035691165.1 Rubrobacter sp. | reverse complement strand
ACAGGGAGACGACACCAGGCCGCACGAGCGGGCCGACGCGCGCTCCACGTGGCGCTCGGAGGAAGACAGGATGGTCGCGCGCACCATGACGCAGGCCGAGCGGTGGCTGGAGCGTCACCATGACGAGCAGTTCTTCCTCTACGTCGACACGTGGGACCCGCACGAGCCGTGGGACGCGCCTGATTATTACACGGCCAGATACAGGGAAGGGTATGAGGGGGAGCAGATCTACCCCGCATACGGCAACTGGAAGAAGGCAGGACTGGAAAAGGACGACGTCGACCTCGGACACGCCACCTACTGCGGCGAGGTCACGATGGTGGACTTCTGGATCGGGAGGCTTCTCGCGAAGCTGGACGCACTCGGCCTCAGAGAGAACACGCTCGTCTTCTTCACCTCGGACCACGGTTTCTATTTCGGGGAGCACGACTACTTCGGTAAGGCCGAGTGGGTGCACGATCCTGAGGCCTCTGTGACGGAGGACTCGTCGGTCCCCGACTGGCTGACCGACTCCTGGCTGCTTACGGTGGAGAGGTCCCCGCTCTACAAGGAGCTCACGAACGTGCCCCTGATGGTCCGCGGACCGGGACTGGAGCCTGGTCGCACGCAGGCCATGACGACGGCCCCTGATCTGGCGCCGACGATCATGGATCTCGTGGGGCTCGGGGGTCTGCCGACCACCATGACGGGCGACTCCTTCGGCGGCGTCCTCAACGGGACAAGGGCAGAGCACAGGCCTCTCGTCGTAAGTTCCTGGCCGCTTTATCTGGCCGAGGGTGAGATCGTCACGGCCATTGACTCCAAGGCGCGCAGGATCGCCGACTACATGCCGGTCACCGTCACCACGCCGGAGCGGTCCCTGATCCTTGGCGGCCCGGACGACGAGCCCGAACTCTACGACCTCACCCGCGACCCGGGCGAGCAACACAACGCCTGGAGGACGCTTGGCGGCGAGGGCGAGATGCTCGCCGAACAGGCCCTCGCTTTCCTCGAAGGTGTCCGTACCCCGGAAGAGTACCTGGCCCCGCGCCGCGAGGCGATCAAGCGTTGGAGGAACGTCAGAAAGAGCGCCTGACCATCCACCCCTAATACCACCCGGGCTTGCAGGAACACCTCTCTGCAAGCCCGGTCGTCTGCGCGTCCAGGTCCACAGGAGACGTCGGACGGAAGGGAAGTAGATTACGGTGAGGTGGCGTCGTATATTCACGGCCACCGGCAATGTCCCGCCGGACGAACCTGAGTGGAATGATCTAGGATACCTCTTTGATGGCGTCGTCGGGTACCCTGTAGAGGTGCCCTGGGAGATGAGTCGAGACCGACGCCGGGAAGGAGGAGCGCCTGTGAAAGTGAGCGACCAGGATTACCACTTCGAGCAGTTCCGCGTCGAACGCGGCTGCCTCGGCTACGTCGTCGCCAGCGCCCGTTCGGCCGCGATCATCGACCCCGAACTGGAGATGGTTGAGCCCATGCTCGACTACATTTTCGAGCACGGGCTAAAGCCAGTATACGTGATCGACACCCACACCCACGCCGACCACGTCTCCGGCGCCCGGGAGCTGAAGTCCAAGACGACGGCGAAGATCGTCATGCACGAGAAGGCTCCGGCTAGCTTCATAGACATCAAGGTCGAGGACGGCGACCGCCTCCAGGTCGGCGGCCTTTCGATCAAGTTCATCCACACACCGGGCCATGCGAAGGACCTCGTCTCCATCATGATGCCTGGCCGCATCCTCACCGCCGACGCCCTGCTTATTGGCTCCTGCGGGCGGACTGACCTCCCGAACGGCAACGCGGTCCGCCAGTACCACACCCTTTATTACACTTTCCGGGCCCTCCCGGACGAGCTGCTCGTCTACCCTGGCCACGACTATAATGGCCGCGAGCACTCGACCCTGGGAGAGGAAAAGGAGAGCAACCCCAAGATGCTCTTCGAGACGGAGGAGGAGTTCGTCGGGTACATGGAACGCGAGAACCCTGAGACGTTGACGCCCGTCTACCATCTGGCCGACGCCCTCAAGGCGAATATGGCTTGACCAGTGAACATCTGAGAGAGGAGCGCCGCATGAGCGCAACGGACGAGCTGTTGAGGAACAACGAGGCTTATGCTGAGGAGTTCGACAAGGCGGACCTCCCGCTGCCCCCGGCAAAGGGCGTAGCCGTGGTCGCGTGCATGGATGCGCGCCTTGATGTGCACAAGATCCTCGGGCTCGAGGAGGGCGATGCGCATGTGATCCGGAACGCCGGCGGCGTCATAACGGACGACGAGATACGGTCCCTGGCGATCTCCCAACGCCTGCTGGGTACGCGCGAGGTCATTCTGATCCACCACACCGACTGCGGGATGCTCACCTTCACCGACGACGAGCTGAAGCAACAGATCCAGGAGGACGTGGGCGTCAAACCACACTTCTCCATGGAATCCTTCTCGGACCTCGAAGAGGACGTGCGTCAGTCGGTCGCACGTATCCAGCATAGCCCGTTTATCCCGCACAAAGACTTAGTGCGCGGCTTCGTCTACGAGGTCGAAACCGGTCGCCTCCGCGAGGTCAGCTAGGAAAACCAAAGAATAAGCCAACCCGCTTGACCTCCAATTGGTGCTGGTCTACAGTTCTTCGATGCTCACAAATCTAGTAGGCAAAATAGGTAATTGGATGAGCGGGTATGCTCTTATGACGTTGTGGCGTATCCCGGTATCATGCTTTGGAGAATCGGGGAAACCCGGGACGCCTGTCTTGTGGAGTACGAGAGAAAGGCACAAGTGACACAGAGCAAACCCGTTGCGTTGTGGGCTGTACCCCGCTCCATATCTACTGCTTTCGAGAGGGTATTCGTGGAGAGGGACGACTTCGAGGTCCTGCACGAGCCGTTCTCGGCCTGTTATTACTATGGAGAGGACCGCCAGAGCGACCGCTTCGCCGACGCTGAGCCGAAGGCCGCGTACAGTTACGAGAACGTGCTCGAGGACGTCTTCAGGCCGCGCGAGCAGCGCGTCTTCCTCAAGGACATGGCCTACCATGCCAAGAAGCTATTGAGCCCCGAGTTCGCCTCGCGGTTCGTCAACACCTTCATCGTCAGGGACCCGAAGTACGTTTTGATGTCGCTCTACAAGATGTGGCCCGACTTCACGCTGGAGGAGACCGGCTACGAGGATCTGTACCGGCTCTTCAGGTACGCGACGGACGCGGGAGAAGACGTGGCCGTCGTAGACGCGATGACCTTCTCGGAGAACCCTGCCGGCGTGCTGGCCGCATATTGCGAGCACCTCGAGGTTCCCTTCACGGCTGGCTCCCTCACCTGGGAGTCAGGGGACGTAAGTGAATGGGACAACTGGGAAGGATGGCACGAGGATGCCGAGAGGAGCACGGGCATAAAGCCGGCAGAGCGCCTGGACCCCGAGCTCCCTGAAGAGTTGCATGCCGCCTACGAGCACTGCCTCCCCTACTACTACGAGTTGGCCGCGCATGCGATCCCATCCGTGGCACGGCGGTCCGCCCGAAGGTCTGAAGACGACGACAAGGAGAAGATCTTGCTGAGAACAGATACCGCCATAGCCCCGCACGGAGGGGACCTCGTAGACCGCGTCGTCCCCGAGGAGGAGCGCAGGGAGCGTGCGATGGAGGCTGCGGAGCTACCGAAGGTGCCACTAAGCGCGCGGGCCTTGTCTGATCTGCAGATGATCTCGACCGGGGTCTTCAGCCCCCTGGAAGGGTTCATGCTGCGCGAGGAGTACGATGGTGTCGTCGAGGACATGCGCCTGAAGGACGGCCTCGCCTGGAGCCTGCCTGTCACGCTTTCTGTTGATGAAGAGCAGGCCGGCGAACTCTCGGAGGGCTCAGAAATAGCCCTTGTGGACGGTACCGGGGAGCCTGTCGCGACCATGGTGCTCAGGGAGCTCTACGGCTACGACAAGGAGCGCGAGGCCAGGATGGTCTACAGGACGACAGACGCCGACCATCCGGGTGTCGCTGCGGTCTACCGGCAGGGCGACGTCCTGCTCGGCGGCGAGGTGGAACTACTGCGTCCGCCCGATGAGGGCCGCTTCCCCCGCTACTATTACACACCTGCGCAGTTGCGGGCGGCGTTCGCTGAGAAGGGCTGGAAGCGGATCGTCGGTTTCCAGACCAGGAACCCAGTCCACAGGGCGCACGAGTACATCCAGAAGAGCGCCCTGGAGACGGTGGATGGCCTACTTCTGAACCCGCTCGTAGGAGAAACAAAGTCTGACGACATACCGGCGGACGTGAGGATGAAATCCTACGAGACGATCCTGGACCGCTACTATCCGGAAGACCGCACGATGCTCGCCGTCTTCCCCGCGGCTATGCGCTACGCCGGTCCGAGGGAGGCTATCTTCCACGCGATCTGCCGCAAGAACTACGGCTGCTCACACTTCATCGTGGGCCGCGACCACGCGGGCGTGGGCAGCTACTACGGCACCTACGACGCCCAGCACATCTTCGAGGAGTTCGAGCCGGAGGAACTTGGGATCACACCTCTCTTCTTCGAGCACGCGTTCTTCTGCAAGGAGTGCGGGGGCATGGGTTCCTCGAAGACCTGCCCGCACGATCCCTCCTCCCACGTGTTCCTCTCCGGGACGAAGGTGCGCGAGATGCTCTCCAAGGGCGAGTACCCGCCTCCCGAGTTCTCCCGCCCCGAAGTGATCGAAGTGCTCATGGAAGGACAGCGGACTCAGAGCAAGTAAGAGTACGGCTTGAGGACCCGCACAAATATGCGGGTCCTCAATTCTGTATTACGTCAGTAGAGAGCCCGGCCCGTGGTGGGCGACATCGACCACGAGGACTATGCCGAGAGAGACGAGCATGAAGTAGCATCCGGCGTCGAGGACGTTCCTTAGCCCCACGACAGCCGGGAGGACCATCCAGGCGACCACGAGAGATATAAAGTAAACGGTCTCGGCCCCCACCATCGAAGTAGCCACCTCGGTGAACAGCAGCAAAGCCAGTACGGCCGATCCGAACTCAGATCCAGGCCGCCCACGGAAGCCGCCGACCTTACTGTACACGCGCTCCTTGGCGTCAGCTATCAGACCGGTCAAGTCGCTTCTGGAGGCCCGTCTTCGACGATCTCCGATCTACCAGCATCAGCCAAACGTCCAAAGGTAGTATCATCCCGCGCGTCACCACGAAGATCGTGCCACGTGTCCAAACCCTGGCTGCCCGCCCTGTCCCAAAGCTCGTACCAGAGATCCAGCTCCCACTTCATCGCCTCTACCTCCTGTCCGCATTCCTTATATTGCCTATCTTATAAATGTACAAATAGGGTAAATGAAGGTGTGTGCGGCGTCAAGCGTCAGGCCTTCTTTCATGAGAATTCCGTCTGCGGGGTGGCGCGTGCGGGTCCGGTATTCCGGCCTGTCAATCTGGAAGGTTTTGTGTATTCTTTATTATGGTGATAGACAAAGTAATTTTTGTAGAGATTGGTGCCGTACTGAAGGAGGGAGCTATATGAGTGGTCGCGGACTATCTGAGGCGGTAGTGCGGTGAAGCCTGAGTTGTCGTATTTGATCTGCGCGACGCCGCGCAGCGGGAGCACGCTGTTGTGCGCGGCGCTCGACGACACGGGGATAGCGGGGCACCCTGAGGAACATTTCGAGGTCTTGCTGGAGACGGGGCGGCCCAGGCAGCCGCGCGATTACTTCCAGCGCTCCAACGACCCGGAGGTATGGGCGCTCCTCGACGACCCCGAGTTCGAGGACGTTCTCGGCGAATACGGTGGCCGGTACGCCGCGCATCCGGCGAGCCGGGACCCCGCCTGGCACCCGCCAGATTTCGAGACGCTGGTGGGGGAGGCGCTGAGGAGAGGCACGACAGAGAACGGCGTGCTTGGGACCAAGATCATGTGGGCTTATCTGCGCGATTTCGTACGTCTGGCGCGACGCACGCCGAGGCTGGGGAGCGTTGCTCCCTGCGACGTGCCTGCCTCCGTCCTGCCCGGCTTGCAACGGTTCGTCTGGATGCATCGCAGGGACACCACCCGCCAGGCGGTCTCCCTGTGGAAGGCGCTCCAGACTCAGCAGTGGCGCAGGGACTCCGATGAAGAACTCGGCGGACGTGGTCTGCGTTTCAGCTTCGCCGCCGTGAACCACTTGAAGCTGCGCATCGACGAGCACAACGCAGCCTGGCAGAACTTCTTCGAAGAGTGCGGCGCGGAGCCTATGGAGGTGGTCTACGAGGAGTTCGTCGATGACTACGAGGGGACCGTTTTGTGGCTCCTCGATGGCATCGGGGTCCCCGTCCCTGAGAATTTCGGCGTCACCGAGCCTAAAATGAGGCGGCAGGCTGATGATCTCTCGGAGGAGTGGGTCAGTCTGTACAACGAGCGCGCGGCCGTAAGGACCGTCCAGAAGGGATAGAATTTGCCGGATCTTCCTAACATCCTCTACATCCACTCCCACGATACGGGGCGGCACGTCAGGCCTTACGGCCACTCGGTAAGAACGCCGAACATCCAGCGCCTCGCCGAGGAGGGCGTGCTTTTCCGCAAGGCGTTCTGCGCGGCTCCGACGTGTTCGGGGAGCCGGGCCTGTCTGCTCACGGGACAGTACGCACACTCGAACGGGATGGTAGGCCTCGCACACCGCGGGTTCTCGCTCAAGGACTACAGGCATCACATCGTCCACACCCTGCACGAGCTCGGTTACTGGTCGGCGCTCATCGGCGAGCAGCACATCTCCAAAAAACCTGACGTCATAGGTTACGACGAGGTCTTCAAGATCCCCACCAGCCACACCGACGACGTCGTGCCGGTGACGCTCGACCTCCTGGAACGCGCGAGCGACAGGCCGTTCTTCCTTTCCGTCGGTTTCTTCGAGACCCACCGCGAATGGTTCCGCCCGAGCTCCCCGAAGAAGGCCAACTACGTCATACCTCCACCCAATTTGCCCGACACACCCGAGACGCGCCGTGACATGGCGGCCTTCCAGGAGAGCGCCCGCTCGCTGGACAGGGGCATAGGAGCCGTCCTCGACGCCCTCGATGCAGAAGGGCTCGCCGATGACACGCTCGTCATCTGCACGACGGACCACGGCCTCGCCTTCCCCGGCGCGAAAGCCACCCTCTACGATCGGGGCCTCGGCGTCATGCTCATCCTGCGCGGGGCCGGTGGTTTCACGGGCGGCAGGGCGAGCGACGCCCTCGTCTCCCACATAGACCTCTTCCCCACCCTCTGCGACCTGGTTGGTATAGAGAGGCCGGAATGGTTGCAGGGCGAGTCGCTACTTCCGCTCGCGAGTGGTGAGGCCGATGAGATCAGGGACACCATCTTCGCCGAGAAGACCTACCACGTCGCCTACGAGCCCGAGCGGTGCGTCCGAACGCACCGCTGGAAGTACATCCAGCGCTTCGGGGAGCGCACCGGGCCCGTCCTGCCGAACACCGACGACGGCCCGAGCAAGGACCTGCTGCTCTCGTACGGGTGGGGTGAGCGTGAGATCCCCTCAGAGCAACTCTACGATCTGGTCCTGGATCCCAACGAGGCGCACAACCTCGCCGGAGACCCCACGCACGCTGCTACGCTGGATGAGATGCGCGGGAGGCTCAAGGCGTGGATGGTCGAGACCGAAGACCCGCTCCTAGAAGGAGACGTGCCTGCGCCGGAAGGAGCCGAGCTCAACGACCCTGACGGAATCTCCCCCACAGAGCCCACGAGCATCGTGTGAGCGGGACCCAAAGGGGTATGTAAACTAAGGACAGTAGAGATAGCCAGTCTACAGAAAGGAACGCATATGAACGAAGAACGCGGATTCACGTTGTGGTTCACGGGTCTCTCCGGGTCGGGGAAGACGACCATCTCCGAGATCGTCGAGCACGAGCTGCGCGAGAGGGAGCGGCACGTGGAGGTCCTCGACGGGGACATTGTAAGGACCAACCTCTCCAAGGGCCTCACCTTCTCCAGGGAAGACAGGAACATAAACGTTCTGCGGATCGGCTTCGTCGCCAACCTCCTCACGCGCAACGGGGTCGGTGTGATCGTCAGCGCCATCTCGCCCTACAAGGAGGCGCGGGACCAGGTGCGGCGCAGGATCGTGGACTTCGTCGAGGTCTTCGTCGACGCACCACTGGAGGTTTGCGCCGAGCGGGACGTCAAGGGCCTCTACAAGAAGGCCTTCGCTGGGGAGATAGAGCAGTTCACCGGCGTCTCGGACCCTTACGAGCCACCGAACGCCCCCGACCTGGTCCTCAAGACCGCCGAGGAGTCGCCTGAGGAGAGCGCCCGCAAGGTCATAGAGAAGCTCGAGTTCTTCGGGTACCTGTGGCCGCGGGAGGCGCAGGACACGGAGTACAACTGGAGCTCCCGCTGAGAATCGGAACTCGCGGACAATCCCCACGTGGGGGCTGAATCTCTCCTGAACCGGGTCGCTTTGGTGACCGGAGCCTCGAGCGGTATCGGCGCGGCAGTGGCCCGCGCGCTGAACGCCGGGGGCGCGCACGTGGCGCTCGCCGCCCGCCGCGAAGATGCGCTTCTCGCGGTCAGTGAAAGTCTATCTGGCCGCGGGAGGAGTATCATCGTCCCTACCGACGTTACGAGTCGCGGGCAGGTCCGTTCGCTCGTGGCGCGCGCCGAGGAGGAACTTGGGCCCGTGGAGATCCTCGTCAACTGCGCCGGGGTCATGTACTTCACCATGATGAAGAACCTGCGCGAGGAAGAGTGGGAGCGGACCGTCGAGGTCAACTGCAAGGGCGCTATCAACTGCGTCGGGGCGGTGCTGCCGGGGATGCTGGAGAGAGGAAGCGGGCATATCGTCACCATCTCCTCGGACGCAGGCCGCAAAGTCTTTCCCGGTCTCGCTGTGTACTCGGCGAGCAAGTTCTTCGTGGAGGCGCTCTCTCAAGGCCTGCGGCTCGAAACCGCGGGCACGGGGTTGAAGGTGACGACCGTCCAGCCCGGCAACGTGGCGACGGATCTCCTGTCCATGAGCGCGGACGAGGAGGCGCTTCAGACGTACGGACAGCCGAGCGGGGCCAGGCTGCTTGACCCTGAGGACGTCGCGGCGTCGGTGGTGCATGCGCTCGCGCAGCCCGAGCACGTCGCCGTAAACGAGATCCTGGTCGAGCCCCGCGACGAGCCTGTCTGAGGACCGTTCCGGCGCGTCCGGGCCAGTGGTACGATGAACGCGTGGAGCGCAAAGGCTCGTTCGTCGCGAGAACCGCTCAGGCGGACGAGAGCCACGCCCGCAGCGGGTCGTGATACGAAAAGGAGGGCGAGGTGAGCATCTTTCCGACACGCATCCTGCTTGCCACAGACGGCTCTCCGCACGCGGATCTCGCGGCCAAGACCGCGATAGACCTCGCCCAGAGCACCGGCTCGCGGCTCCACGTGGTCGCGGTCGGACGAACGTTTCCCGCCGCCGTCTACGCAGAATACGTCGCGGTGCAGTACGAAGATCTCAGGCGCGAGGCCCAGGAGATACTCGACGAGCAGGTCAGGAAGATCGAGGAGGCCGGAGGGACCGTCGCCGTCGCCCACCTGAAGATGGACGAGAGGCGGGACGAGGCGATCGTCCACCTCGCCGAGGACATCGACGCCGGCCTCATCGTGATCGGCAGCCGTGGGTTCGGCGGGATGAGACGGGTCCTCATGGGTAACGTCGCCGACTCGGTGGTCCGTCACGCCCACTGCCCCGTCCTGGTCGTGCGCCCGACCCAGGGTACCAGCCAGCCTTTCTGATGCGCTTTACAGAAGTGAATTTCCGCAAAGTACGTTGCCTCTGACAGCTTGTCAGCTCTTGTTCTGCGCCATTCGGAGCTGGTGTCGTGGGGTGAAAAAGGATCGGTACGAGAGCGTGCCGACCAGGATGGCGGCGATGGAGACGCTCCCGAGGAGCATGTAGAGGACGACTATCTGGAGGCGCACGGCTTCGAGTGGATCGGCGCCGGCGATGATCATGCCTACCATCGCACCAGGGAGGAAGATGATCCCCGTTGTCTTCGTGGCGTCTATGAGCGGAATGAGGGCACTTTGAAGTGCAGTCTTCAGGATGGGTGCTATGGCCTGGCGACTCGTTGCCCCGAGGGCGAGGGCCGCCTCGACCTTGAGCCGCTGCTCGGATACGTCGTCGCGGATACGGGTCATCGTCAGGCTGGCGGCGTTCATGGAGTTGCCTATCACCATGCCACCTAGTGGAATCAGGTAGCGCGCCGTGGGAGGCACGATCCTGAGCGTGAGCAATAATCCCAGCGTCGCCACGGCAGCCACGCCGACGGCCACAGCCGCCACGAGGAAAGCCCGCGGCACGTTCCCGGCTCTGCGCGCCGAGGTCCAGGCGGCGAAGAGAACCATACCGGACAATAGCAGCGCGACAGCCCCGATGTTTTTCAGCCCGAAGATGAAGTCTATGACGTACCCTATCGCGGCGAGTTGGATGAATGAGCGGACCACGGCGATGCCGATGTCCTTCTCGAGATCCAACCTCTCGTAGAGGCTCAGGACCACCGCCACTGCCACTAGCCCGAGGGTCAAAAGCGCCGAGCCAACCGTCTGCAATCCTGCCAACTCAGAGCCTCCCCGAGATGAACTGTCGCGCCCGCTCGCCCGCCGTGGAGAAGAAGTCCTCTCTGCCCCACTCCCCCACGCTCTTTCCGTCAGCCATCAATACGACGCGGTCGGCGACGCGCTCGACCTGGGAGAGGTCGTGGCTGACGAAGACCATCGTGAGCCCGAGCGTGGAGTTCAGGTCCCTGACGAGCTCCTCGATCTTGCGCCGCGCGGCCTCGTCGAGGGCGCTCGTGGGCTCGTCCAGCAATAGCGCCTCCGGCCTCAGGGCGAGGGCGCGGGCCACGGAGACGCGCTGCTGCTGCCCAACGGAGAGGGCCTGCGGATCTCGTCCCGCCAGCGAAGCGTCCAACCCCACCATCTCGAGCAGCCGATGTGGGTCCGCGTCCCTGCCTGAGAGGCGTGCCCCGTAGAGGACCGCATCCTCGACCGAGCCTCCGAAAAGAGCGGGGATCTGGAAGACCATCCCGACCCGCCGCCGCAGTTCAAGCGGGTCTAGCCCGCTCGTCGGCTCCCCGTCCAGATAGATCTCTCCCGAGGACGGCTCTATGAGGCGGTTGATG
>DASSJP010000764.1:0-2700 GCA_035691165.1 Rubrobacter sp. | reverse complement strand
GCAGGGAGAGGTCTACGACCCCAAGGTCGGCCTCGAAGCTGCCCATAGACCGGCGCACGTCGGCGAGCGTCCCTGCCTGGGCGACAACCTCGAACTCGGGCTGCTGATCGAAGACGAACGCAAGCGTCTGACGAAACGAGGCGTGGTCCTCTACAAGCAAGATTCGCTGCATTTCCTCCCTTTCGCGGACCTCTCTTGGGGATCCCACGCACGAAAACAATATACCAGCTTTGAAGGCGTTGAGACCGCCCGTTCAGGTGTTCGAGAATTTCCCGGCTTCCTCGCCCGTCAGGGCGGCAAGCCTCACCCTGAGGAAAACCCTTGTTCCCATGCCCTCCCTGCTCTCCACCTCCAGCTTCCCGCCGAGTACGAGGACACGCTCGCGCATCCCTGTGAGCCCCATCCCAAAAGACCTCTCCGTCCCAAAACCCCTGCCGTCGTCCTCGATCTCCACGAGAAGATCGCCGTTCACCATGCCGAGGGTGACCGCCGCATGCCCGGCACCCGAGTGGCGCCTGACGTTCGTCAGTGCTTCCTGGACGACGCGCACCACCTCGATACCGGCAGCCCCGGATACCGTAGCCGGGAATCCCTCGTCCACGATCAGCTCGAACTCGCACCCGTCGCTGATCTGGCGGTTCAGCTCGACGATGGACTCCACCGCGCGCACGAGTGGCCGCTCCCTGACGCTGTCGAGCCGCAGGTCGTAGATGGCGTCGCGCAGGCCTCCCACCGCCCTCTTGAGCGCCTCTATCTGGCGGTCTGTCTCTCCGGCGCGGTCCACGCTCTCGGGCCTTCTCCGGAGTACCTGCATGGACTGCAGGGCATAAGTGAGGTCCTGCAAGACCACGTCGTGCAGCTCGCGGGCAATCCGGCGTCGCTCGGCCTCCCTGATCTCTCGCAGCGCCTCCTCGGCCCGCTTGCGCCCGGTAATGTCCTCGACGGTGCCCTCGTAGCCCGCGATTTCGCCTCCGGCGTCGTGGACGGCGCGCGCGTTGACGGAGGCCCACAGCGGGCTCCCGTCCTTGCGGAGCATCTGTATCTCGAAGCCGCTCACGAAGCCGTCCCGTACCGCGAGCCTGTAGAACTCCTCCCTGCGCTCCGGATCGACGTAGAGCTGGTCTCCGATATTCGAGATGGCATCCAGAAGCTCATCGGGGGACTCGTAGCCGAACATACGGGCCATCGCGGGATTCGCCGTCAGGAACCGTCCGTCAACCGTGGTCTGGAAGATTCCCTCGACGGCGTTCTCGAAGATCGAACGGTACTTCTCCTCGGCCCGCGTACGCTCCTCCTCAGCCTCCTTGCGGTCTGTGATGTCCTCGTGGACGAGCACGACCTCCTGGATATTCTCATCAGCATCTATTACCGGGTAGATGAACGCCTGTACCCAGCGGTGGGCGACGTCGCTGACGCTCGGGATGGTTTCATCGGGCTCGTATCTGACGGGTGGGATCGCGACGGCCTCTCCGGCGAAGCCCCGTTCGATGTATGGCATTATGCCTTTCTCGACGAGTTGCGGGTCTTTCAACACGTTGTATTCAGGTATCTGGTCGAGCGTCACGCCCCAGAGTTCCTCCCACGCCCGGTTGACGCGTAGCGTCCTGCCGTCCGTGGAGAAGATCTGGGTGCTCAAGGGCGACTGTTCGATCATCAGCCTGAAGCGCGTCTCGGACACGCGCAGCGCGACCTCGGCCCGACGCCGCTCGCGGCGCACCTCCGCCTCCCTTAGCTCCCGCTCGATGGCGCTCGTGAGCCTGGCGAGGTCGTCTTTCATGAGGTAGTCGTGGGCTCCGGCCTTCATGGCCGCGACCGCGGCGTCCTCGCCGATCTGGCCGCTTACGATGATGAACGGCAGGTCCTCGAAGCCTTTGCGCCTGAGCAAATCGAGCGCCGCCGACGAGCTGAAGGCCGGCATGGAATGGTCGGAGATGACGAGGTCCCACCTGCGCCCGTCGAGCGCGTCCTCCATCGCCCCCGCGGTGTCTACCCTCTCCCAGGTAGGGTCGTAGCCGCCGCGGCGCAACCTCCTCACCAGGAGCAGGGCGTCGTCCTCCGAGTCCTCGACGAGCAAGACTTTGAGCGGCACACCCATTCAGGCACCAGCCCCGCGCAGGCCACAGCCCATGCTATCTGGCGGGTCCCGTCGCTTCCGCGCCGTCACAGTGATCAACGTCGTGCCCATCACAACTGAGCCTCTATTCTATTGTCCCCCGGGCGTCGTGGCAAATCGTCGCCCGCAGGCGAAACACGCGAAAATCACTCATTTGGGGGATACGCTGGCGCCCGTACTCTTGTATACAAGCAAACACGAAATCCAGGACGGAAGGAACACGACGGAAGGAGCGAACATGCAAGAAGAACAGAACCTCGGTGGTCAGCGAGAACAGGTCTCGAATGGTTCTATCGAGGGATCGGCCGAGACGATGAGCGCCCAGGACGAGCGCACGTGGTCCATAATCGCCCACGCGAGCGTGCTCGCCGGGCTCGTTGGCCTGATGCCTTTCGGGGCCCTGATCGTCTGGCTGCTGTACAAGGACCGTTCCGAGAGGGTGCGCTTCCACGCCCTGCAGGCGCTCTGGTACCAGATAGCCTGGGTCGTGATCCTCGTAGCCTACACCTTCATCAGCGCCGTATTGAGCCTCGTCATTATCGGCATCTTCATGTTCTTCTTGCTGCCCATCCTCGCGCTGGTACCCC
>DASSJP010000763.1:0-2486 GCA_035691165.1 Rubrobacter sp. | reverse complement strand
TACTGGCCTATGAAGTAGGCCGGATCTCCCCGTGAGTCCCGTACCATTGAGACGCTCGATAGGGCCAACACGACGCTTCCGTCGGCACAGATGTAGCGCTTCTGCACGAGGTCCCTGTTGATTTCCCCTTCCAACAGCGCTCGCGTGCGGGTGGTGGTTATCCCTTGGTCGTCAGGGTGGGTGACATCCCCCGTCCTCCTGGAGATCAGCTCCTTATCAGAGTAGCCGAGCATCTCGCAGAACGCCTGGTTCACCTGCAGGTAGCGGTTGTCGAGGCTGACGAGAGACATGCCGATGGGGGCGTTCTCGAAGGTACTGCGGAACCGTTCCTCGCTCTGCTTTAGCTCCTCGTCTGCCCGCTTGCGCTCGGTCACATCCTGGTGGAGGCAGACGAAATGGCTGGGCTCGCCCTGTGAGTCCCGTATCAGTGAGACGCTGGATAAGTGCCACACCGTTCGTCCGTCGGCCCGCACGTACCGCCTCTCCAGGTCGTAGCTTGAGATCTCTCCATCAAGCGCCTGGTTAAGGCGTCGCATGCTCACGTCCAGATCCTCGGGATGGATCAACTCCGATGAGGCCTTGCCGATGAACTCCTCCTGCGGGTAGCCGAGCATCTCGCACAGCGAGTGGTTCACCTTCACGTAATGTGCTTCGGTGTCCACCAGCGCCACGCCGATGGGAGCGTTCTCGAAGGTACTGCGGAACCGTTCCTCGCTCTGCTTTAGCTCCTCGTCTGCCCGCCTGCGCTCGGTTATATCCAGCAACAGACCGTCCCAGACGATGGCGCCGTTGGTCTGCCGCTGAGGACGGGAAGCCTTCCTGAGCCACTTCTGCTCGCCTGAGCGCAACCTGACCCTGCCCTCCCACTCACAGGGCGAGAGCGTGGCCGCCGACTGGGCCAGCGCTCGCTCGAAGCTCGGGTGGTCTTCCGGATGAATGGCGTCGAAGAAGAGGGAGGTGTCTTGCTGGAGCTCGTGCGGTTCGAGGCCGTAGATCTCACGAGAACCCTTGCTTACGAAAGGGAGCGCTATCGAGCCATCCTGGTGCTTGACCAGCCGATAGACCATTCCGGGAGCGTTCGCCACGATCCTCGCGTAGCGCGCTTCGCTGTCTTCCAACTGCGCCGCCTGGGCCGAGAACCTCCTGTCGATGAACGCGCTGATCAGGGCCAGCCCGAGTATCACCAGGGTGAAGGTGCCGATGCCAAACCCCAAAATCGAAGTATTCAGGTTGTTGGCAGGGACGGCCCTTTCGCCAGTATGCGTGAAGGTTGCCGCCGCCATACCCGTATAGTGCATCCCCACGATTGCGGCGCCCATAACAAGTGCGCTGCCCCCCTTGAGCAGCGTCTTCGTCCCGCCCGTCAGATCTCTCCGGTTGAGCCTGAGAAAGAGCCAAAGCGCGGCTACCGAAGCGCCGATGGCGATCACGAAGGAGGCTGCGACGAGGAGGGGATCGTAGCGCACCGAAGCCTGCATCCTCATCGCCGCCATCCCGATATAGTGCATCGAGGCTATGCCGACCCCCATCACCGGACCGGCCAGCGCAAGCTCGCGTATCCCGACGACGCCGCGGCTCACCACGAAGAAAGCGAGGGTCGCGGCGGCTATCGCTACGGCCATGGAGAGCGTGGTGCCGAGAATATCGTAGGTCACAGGCATGCCCATCTCTAGCGCGAGCATCCCGGTAAAGTGCATGGACCAGATCCCCACGCCCATCGCGAAGGCTCCGCCGGCCAGCCACGCGATCCGACTCCGGCCGCCGATGGCTGCGACCCGCCCGGCAAGGTCGAGAGCCGTGTAGGATGCGAACGCTGCGATCACATAGGAGAGCACAACCAGACGGAGGTCCCACCCTGCAACTACAGCCGCCTCCGCATGATCCAAGCCTTGACTCACCTCTTACAACAAAACCGCCAGATAAGTACAGCGCCAGGTCGTCCCACCATTGGCATCCTCCCAGGACCAACAAGTATTGTACATCAAGCTCGAACTGATACTTGATCCTACAGATGAGGGTCCAATGGATTAGCGTCGCACAGCGCATAAACGGATAGTCGCCAGCGATGCCTGGTGACCTGGAGACACGCGAAGATCTAAAATCGCCGCATTGACCACGAAGTAGTAGGCCGCTACTGAGACGAGAATGCCGATGTGTGGACGGAGCTGGTGCGGGCCGGATACGACCACTACAGAGACGGCCTGAACACTCCCGCCTTCCTCGACATGCTCCCCGACGTAAACGGTCTCTCGGGTCTCGACGTCGGTTGCGGAGAGGGCCACAATACCAGGTTGCTTGCGTAGCGCGGAGCACGTATGACCGGGATCGACATCTCCAGGACCTTCATACGCTACGCCAGAGAGACCGAAGGAGAGCACCCACTGGGCATTCGCTACGAGACCGCGAGCGCCGTATCTCTCCCGTTCGACGAAGCGAGCTTCGACTTCGCCACAGCCTTCATGAGCCTGATGGACATACCTGAGACG